>CBDUFM010000717.1:0-2306 GCA_965366325.1 uncultured bacterium | reverse complement strand
CCGGCCAGGGCGGCGGCCGCGCCGCACATGTGCACGATGGAAACAGGGCTCGGATGCATAAGGATCCCAAACCGCTACATCGGCCCCAAACATACTGCACCAATCGGCATATCGGCTGGCAATGTTACCTGCACCAACAATACGCACCCGCTTACCAGCCAAAGTCCCGCAAGTGAATGCCGGGTTATCACCAAATTGCCCACAGCGCCCCTGAGGCACACCCGTATCAGGGTGATAATCCCAGTCCTTTAAACTGCTTATTATATTTCGATGCGTTTGGGGAATCCGTCGTAGCCCGCATAAGGTTAAGGCGAATGCAAATTCGGCCACCGACTGTCCCCAAAATCCTTCTGAATGATGTTTAATGATGCTAATACTTCGTTCATCGCAAAATTGTTGAAACCTGGCATCAGTCGTCGCGTCAGCATAAGCACCCGGCTGATAAACCAGCTCGCGTAAATTGCTAAACACAGCTAATGCATCTACTGAAATCGTCCAACCTAAAATAACCAGACGCCGCACGGATGCTGGCTGCGCGATCAACGCACTGAGTTCATGTGCTTCGCCCTCAATGCGATGCAAAGCAACGGCACCCTGGCTCAACCAACGTTGTTGCCAATGATCTGCGGCCCACGACCAAGTGCGCTCAAATAATTCATGTACAATAATTACTGACTCAGTCATTTTTATTTCCCCTGTGTAAAATCGCTAAAGACATTTTGAATATGCGCTTGATTGACTGCACCCGAAAAGATGAAAATGCGATAACGCCAGATCCGCTCCTGAGCCTGCGTCAATAACAGTGGCCCCGCAATACATGGGCTTGGATTAATCCCACGTTGCTGATCAACCCGCCACAACGCGGCGCCCGTTTGATTCTGCGGATGGTCCATAACCGCCATACCAGCCCCATCATGTCGTCCATCTATATCCATATGCACAGCAACCCAAGCAGCCGCTGCCTGTTCACAATCGTCATCCGCCTGACCCTCACTGTTGTAAACGACGCAATGTTTTTCCGGGGTAAATGGCATACGAATAAATAAGCCGCCATAAGCAGCTTGATCAACATGCACATCACAAAGTGCTGTTAAAGACCAGTCGAGATCCAGCGCATAGGCCCCCGCACACACACTTAACGACCAGGTCTGTTTTTCCTCCAAGAGCGCATGTCCATGATGATGGCGCCAGAGGCTGCGCGTTGTCCACCCAGCATCACCGGCCAAGACTGGCGGCTGTGGCTCAATTCGTCCAGTCCCATCCCCTTGGTCTAACCAAAAATCCGAACCATTCACACCGTGCAAACCCGTATAGATTCCATGCTGCCACGGATGGTGATCTGGACTATCCTCACTAAGAATCCCCTGCCCATCACAGGGACGTAAGGGGTGGATATAGGGACGACGCCCCGCATCGCAGCGTTGCTCTAATAGCATAATATTGCCGTTCATGCAGCGCACATACTGTCGCTGAACGTCCACCTGTACTTGCTCAATCAACATAGAATTAACCTTTCCTATGAGTATCAATGCATTCTAGGCAAACTGATATAAACTTACTACTTTCATCCCTAGCACGCTTTTGTACACTTATAGCATATTTATGACTATTGAATGTCCGATTGCCTATAGCATTGACCCCCGTGAAAGCTTCACCTTTTACGCCGCGCATATCCGTGAACCAAAATTCGCTGGTTTTACGCATCAAAAACGCACACGACCCGAATGGGTCTGCTTTCTTCCCCTTCGAGGCACTCTCGAGCTCATTGATTATCACGCTGAAAAACATGTGCACTACAGCGTTCCAAGCGGTCATCTGCATATTATCCCACCGGGCCTAGCGCAATCATTCAGCCGCCCCATGCGAAAAAACGATGCCTTTATCTGGTGGCATTTTTTTGGCCCCAATGAGGACCAACACTGGGAGCCTTGTTCACAGGAAAGCGCCCTCGCATTAATTGACCAGCAACTCGAGGAAAACCAACAACGGCGCTGGCTTATCCCCGTACAAACTAACCTCAATCACTGTCTTGGTGAAATAGGTGATCTCCACAAACAACTCTGCGATATCCAAATTCACTGGGGCCCAGACGATCACGGCGCTACTGCCTTGATTAAACATATACTCTATCGCCTCCATCAAGAATTTAGCAGCTCCTTAATTCAGTCACCCAATGAACAACTCGCACAGCACGGCAATGCCGAAGAACGCCACCTGCGTCGTGCCCAATGGCTGATTCGCTTTCACTACCAACGCCTCGACAATCTCTCTGCCGTAGCCAATGAGCTTGACTTGAATCCAGCCTA
>CBDUFM010000716.1:0-2307 GCA_965366325.1 uncultured bacterium | reverse complement strand
CGGAACCCTATAAAGACAAAGAGGATCAGCACCAACAAGATCAAATAGACAGCAATTCTCATGTACAAAACCCTATACAACAATCACTTAAGAAAAGGCTCCAGCCTCAGCTTATCCATGCTATGCGTGCGCCGAGCATGCAGCCCCACCGCTAACGCATAGATACTATTTCCTCATGGAAGCCATGCCTATTCGCCATGCGCAAACACTTTTACCGGAATAGCCAAACGCTGTCGCATCCGTTGCCGCACCTGCATCAACGCCTGACGCGACAGTGGTTCACAGCGCGTATCAGCACAGGGACGATCGATCGTCGTCAGAAGAATTTCCATTGGGCGCAGAGAACTCATCTCATCCAACCAGCGCAGGATATGTTGCTCCATCAGGTCGTCATTATCAGCAGCCTGACGCACGAACATGGCCTGAATTTTAATCTGCGGCAAAGAACGCAACAAGGCCCAACGTGCAGATCGCTGCTGGCTGGTCATCCGTCGCCACATCCCATCACGCGCTCCACAGTCCCATTTTACATACATACACAGATCTGCAGCGGCCAGTGCCGCGACCACAGGCTTGCGCAGCAAGGCATCACCATTGGTCAAAACATAACGCGGCTTGGCATGACGCCGGGCGAATGCACTCATGAGGGCTAAGCAATTTATGAAATCGGGATGATCCAAATTCTCACCAGAACCGGAACAACAGACCACATCAGCATCACCTGGATCTGCTGCCGCTAAGACTGCCCGCAATTCCTCAACTGACGTCCACACCGACCCAGCCTGCTCCTTGCTGTTGGGTAGATGCCCCAACTGGCAATAGGGGCAATTCCACTGACAGGCACGCTGCCCAGGATAGGACAAGCTGATACCAAAGCTGCGCCCAAAGCGGCGACTGTTCACCGGCCCAAAAACCAATGCATCTGGTTCATGGTCATGGCGCAATACAGATTGTGTAGGAACCACCATTGCTTCGATCACTTACGGCACGTAAATCTGTTGCCGTGCACGAACCAGTTCACCCGCAACCATACCCGTAAATTCCACATACCACGCCCCGCGTAATGGCATCGTTGCGGATAACTCACGCTGATCGCCACGCCACGCCACCGTAAAATCATCATTCGCATCACTTGGACGTTTAAATGTTACCTGCCCCTGTTCTACCAGAGCATCAGTACCCTGAATGTGAATGCGGCAAAGTTGCTCGGAAGTCTTACAAGCCAAACTAAGGCCACGCTGATCAAATAATTTTCGCTGTGCTTTCTCTTGGTCAAATAAACGCGAACGTTCAAAAGCCTGAGCTTCAATGGGGCCCGCATTATGTGAAAAAGCGACCGTCACCATGCAGGTATATGCCGTTAATGGCAACGCCAGTAAAACAACAGCAATTAATATACGTTTCTTTTTACGATCCATGACTACTCCTCCACCGCCTTGACCTTGTCAACGTCCTGCAGTTGCTGCATCGGTCGACGCACCCGTACAGTATTGCGATCAGTTTCAACACCATCAATGCTGGTTATAAGATCAAATTTCAGTGACTGTTTCGTGAATGAAGACAAGGGAATACGAATATAGAAAATCTGCTCTACATGTTTATTCCCAGCCAATTGCAAAGGATTAAACTGGGTTACCAATTCAGCATCCAGCCCCTCCGGCAAAGAAAACTGCAGGGACTTTTCTTGCTGTGACTTATTCACAAATGACATCGGCACCGAAGCTTGGATGTTCTCGATCCCATCAAGTGTCACCAACTGTGGGGCTATCCGCTGACGCAGATGAACGATGTCAATTAAAGAACGCGTGCTGAGCAGATAGACACTTGCCAATAGGATCAGCGTAAAAACCGTTGCATACAACACGGTCCGTGGTCGTACAATCCGCTGGCGCTCCCCCGCTAAACTCGCCTCACTGGCATATTTAATTAGGTTAGGCGCACGATCCAAACGACCCATCACTTGATTACAGGCATCAATACACGCCGAGCAGTGAATGCATTCTAATTGATTGCCATTACGAATATCAATGCCCGTAGGACATACCTGAATACAGCGTTCGCAATCAACACAGTCGCCCTCTGCGCTACCTTTTTTACCACGTGGGTCGCCACGCTTTTTATCATAAGCCACTATCAAGGTTTCACGGTCTAACATCGCAGTCTGTAATCGTCCATACGGACACACGAGCGTGCAGGTTTGCTCGCGAAACCACACAAAGTTAAAGACGATAGCGCCATAAAACATGACGAAAAATATCGCCGCATAAGGGTGCTCAATCGGATTAAGCACCACCCCCCCTATAAACG
>CBDUFM010000715.1:0-2311 GCA_965366325.1 uncultured bacterium | reverse complement strand
CCGGAGCTGAAATACATCGGCGTCTGTGCGACTGGCTACAATAATATTGATACTGTAGCTGCCCAAGCGCGTGACATTGCCGTCACCAATGTCCCCGGCTACAGCAGTAATTTCGTCGCGCAAAGCACCTTTGCCCACATTTTAGAATTATGTAATCAAGTCGCTTTGCACGCCGAAGCCGTCAATAATGGCGAATGGGCCAGCTCAAAAGACTTTTGTTTTTGGCGTAAACCCCTCGTCGAATTAAATGGATTAACACTTGGCCTGATTGGCTTTGGTGAAATTGCCCAAGCAGTTGCAAAAATTGCCCAAGCCATGGGCATGAAGATTCTTGTTCACACGCGCAGCCCGCGTGACATCGAGGACATCACCTTTGTCGACGCCGACACTTTATTTACAAATGCGGATGTGGTCTCACTCCACTGCCCCCTCAGCCCAGAAACCAAACACATCATCAATGCCGAGCGCTTACAACAGATGAAGAAAAGCGCCATTTTAATTAATACCAGCCGTGGCCCACTCATTGACGAAGAGGCACTCGCCAAGGCACTCTACGCTGAAGACATAGCCGGTGCCGGTCTGGATGTCTTAAGCAGCGAACCCCCAGCAGCTGATAACCCGCTGCAATTAGCACCCAACTGTTTTATCACCCCGCATATTGCTTGGGCTAGTCGCGCATCTCGCCAGCGCCTCATTGGCACGGTGTGCATGAATTTAGAAGCGTTTATCGCAGGAACGAAAAAGAATCGTATCGTTTAAGCACGGCGAACATCTGCAACACAGCGTCGCAGGGCACTCTGTAAATTGGAATAGATAATAATGGCAAAAAAACGCATCTACCTTATTCGTCATGGCGAATCACAATCACAAACCATGGAAACCAACGACCGCGTCAATCCTGATTTATCAACGCGCGGTGTCGCACAAGCAAAGCGTTTATTTCCGTTGCTGCAAAATTGCCACCCTGACCTTATTTTAATCAGCCCCCTGCAACGCGCTTGGAAAACTTATCAGCACAGCCAAATTCAAGCAGCACAACAACGCATCGAAAGCCGCCTAATGGAATGCTATGATGCTGACTTTTATGCCGAACACTTACCCTTTGCATGTCCAGACGAGTTACCGGCCGAACAACCTAGCTACTACCATCTCAATGCAAAAGAACGCGTCAGCAGTTTATGGCAAGAGATAAAAAGCTCGCCACATCAATCGATTATGCTGTTCTGCCATTGGTGCACCTGTGCACAAATTCTGCGCGCCGCCCTTGGCCTATTAGACGACGACAGTATTGCCCACCCGCGCACCGACAACGCGGCCCTCGCCATCATCGAAATCGACGATCAAGATAAAAGCTGTTTACGTCTTTGGAATTACACCGAACACCTCAACGGTTTATTAGCAGCCGACGAGTGCTTGGATTTCTTACGCCATTAATGAGCCGATTGGCTAGGACACGCGACACTGTGCATAGTGATCATCCATGCACGTATTCATGAATTCAATGTTCGCTTTAAAATTAACGGTATCCATGTCGTTCATATAAAACTGCAGCACATAAGCTAATTCAGCGCCGGGTTCACCTTCATGTGGTGGATTAGCCGTTGGTACAAAGGTCAGCGCCTGTCCCGCACGCCCCATATCAGAAGTCATCCACGCCAAAAATTCCAGACTACGGTAGCCTGCCTCGTCTTTATCAAACCGTATACGTACCCAGATTAAATTTGCCTGATCAAAGACGCCACTGCTAATGGATTCAATAGCACCCAACTTTTCGACAGTCGCCTGTAATTCTTCGTAATTTTTCATCGCCTCAACCCATTTATTATCGAGACAGCAAGACCTATGCTGTTTAAGCACGGTACGGCCCAGAGTCCCACTACAAGTCGCAGCACTGCGGTGCGCATGACGTCCCTTTAACGAGGCGCTCTTTCCCAAGTCAGGCGCAGCTTATCAAAATCGTCATTCAAGTGCAGTGTTAGGGTTGACATAAAACCCGCATCAGTTGCTTCAGTCGATACAGCACACAACTCCGCTCCTTCAGCAGTCAGCGCCAGTGGTGCAGTCGCGCTGAGTTTTACCTGTACTGTCCTCTGAAAATGAGGCCACGCATAAGTACGCATGGCCGTGGCATCAATCTCGACAGCAGCATCAGCAAGCCTGTGAATCTTTGATTCCGCAAAGCCTAATTGTGTGCAGAAGGAATCCGTATCAGAAGCAAGCACCCACTCCGCTGTTGCAGCATGCCGCTTACATAAGTCCACCCACGCATCAACGACTTCCCTGTTTCGATCTAAATCCACATGTAAAATAT
>CBDUFM010000714.1:0-2311 GCA_965366325.1 uncultured bacterium | reverse complement strand
GGAGTGATTTAAATACCCTGACTGGTGTCGCTGGTGTTGTCGATGATATTGTCTTGGTGCACACTGTTGGCGATTATGTCGCATTTACCAGTGACGGCTTAACCCTGGGTAATCCAATGGTGGATGCAAATGGTTATAAGCCCAAGGTTGGTCCAACAGCTATTTATATTGAAAGCTTTACGGGGTTATTTCTAAAAAACCCAAAAACAGGCAAGCCAACTTTATTTTCTGTACGTAGTGGTGATGATCCAATTATTGAGATTACTGGGCCTGAGCGCATGGAGCGCAGCACTGGTGCATTGAAGCTCGATACCGCTCGTCCGCGTGAAATTATTGAATCAAATCATGTGAGCATTCCCTACGAAACCTGGTGGGGTAATAAGGGACGCGGTTACGGCATTGATGGAAATGACTGGGAGTGGGCACAATCGCAAAGCGGCGTGCCGGTGCATCAGGGTAAGCATATCGTTGGTGACGTACGCATACGTCGTGACGCCGGTGCCTTATATGTCTTGGCCAATGTGGTGAGTACGACCGCACTCGATGCTGGCGGCAACGGTTGGGGTAAAAGTGAGGGTGTTGAATTGCTATTGGCTTCAGAAACGGGAGATCATGCGCTCCGATTGTTCCTTTCAGAGAATAATGGAAAGCCAATTGTAAAAAAATGGGAGCATAATGCGAAACAGTGGCAAACGCTTACGGATGCTTCTGTTATATTTGTGCCAAGATGGAATGGTTACGGCTGGCGCGTCGAGGCGGAAATTCCCTTCAAGCAATTTCCGAGTGCCCTGTGTAAGAAAGTTGAGCAAACATTTCGTCGTCATGTAGCGAAGGGGAAATCGGAATTGAACAGTATGACCGAATCCCGTCTCGATTTACAGGGGCCGCTCCGCTATAATGCTGCTGTCCATCGTTATACCGGAAAAGGTATCGAGCGTTTGACGTGGATACGCGACCAGGAAAGCCTCGATCAACCGGGTGGATTTAAGCCGATGTCTTGGGGTGCCGCAGCTGCATTAAAGTAAGGGCACACTTCTGCTGCTGCGACTAGTATGTGCTGGCCGAGAGAGTTGTCGGCACAGCCAAGGCTAGAAGCGTAAGTCCCTTAATATAAGATCGATAGATTTATTCGTCAGGTCATGTCCGAATCGATGTCACAAATATTCAATGATGGCGTTTTTCTGATATACTTAACATAATGAGAGTATATTAGTGAGTGCCTCGCTGCCGAGGCGTAAATTGAGGAGTGACCATGATTGTTCGGACTGTTTCCCTGATCTGTGTATTTGCCCTGACATGTCTGTGCGCAACCCCGCGAGTTTATTCCGTTGAAATGAGCAGTCAGGAGGTCATCGCGATTGCGCAGGATTTAGCGCTCAAACGATTTGTTCAAATGGGATGGGATTTTCGCCATCGTTCATGGATACATGGAACCTTTTGGGCGGGCGTTGTTGATCTTTCAACAGTTTGTGAGCACCCAGATATAGATAAAGCTATGCAGAAATTAGCGCGATCACGCGGAGTTCGGAATGTTGGTATAGGAACGCTTGATAGACATGAGAAGCATGACCCCTTACATGCAGATGATATGTGTATAGGTCAGGCCTTTTTGCATTATGCGCTGAAGCATAAGGATGATGAGGTTTCGGCTAAGTCTATTCAACGTGTTAAAGAAGTGACTGATTACATTTTAAGTGAAGAGGCCGCTGAAAATTACAAACGTTTTGATGAATTAAAGACGCATGAGCCACTAACTTGGTCATGGATTGATGCCTTGTTTATGGCGGCGCCGCTGCATGCGCATTTAACTGAGATTACTGGTGATCAAAGATACCTCGATGCGATGTTTTTGGAGTGGAAGCGTGTCAGTGATCGTCTGTACGATACGGAGGAGCACTTGTATTACCGCGACAAAAGTTTTCTGAAGAAAAAGTCGCGTAATGGGAAAAAAGTATTTTGGTCACGTGGTAATGGTTGGGTAATGGGGGCATTTGCACACAGCTTGCCGTATATTCCTGAAGATCATCCACAGCGCGCCTGGTTGGTTCTGCAATTTCAAGAAATGGCAACAAAGATGGCGGCCATTCAACAAGATGATGGATCTTGGCCACCGAGTTTAATCGACTTTAAGCATTTTCCATATTCGGAGATGAGCGCGACTGCATTTAATTGCTTTGCCATTGCCTGGGGTATTAATAATAATTTGCTTGATGATGAGAAATTTAGACCGGCAGTCGCTAAGGCTTGGGCGGCAATGTTGGCGGCACGTAATGAAGATGGATTCATGGGGTATGTGCAAGGCGTCGGCGCT
>CBDUFM010000713.1:0-2330 GCA_965366325.1 uncultured bacterium | reverse complement strand
GGCCATCTTGATGTGGTCCGTGGCATAGGCCAGCCCACTGTAGCCGATGGCACATTCGCAAAAGCATACACATAGGCTGGGCTATCATTGACACCCGCGACTTGGTCGCCACCGATACCTGCATGAAAAGAAATACCCGCAAAGCTGCCACTTGAAGATTCAACAGCTAAATAATGTAGCTCTTCATCAGCTCGCGTCGTGTCGCTGTCTTCTGCAACATGCTTACCAATAAAGGCTGTTGAGGCCGACACCGGGTTTGAGTAAGATGTACCACGTGACCAAAATACGGACCAATCCTCATCATTTTCACTCGCTACCTGCCCTACAATAACTGGGTTTGTATAAGCATTTGCATAGGAAATAGATTCACCGACCCAAGACGAATCGCTATCAGTGCGCGTCGATGTAAAACGCAGCGCTTCCATATCAATGCCATGATCCGTTAAATTATACACACCCTCTTCAACAACAACGTAGTGAACCGCATAATTACTCAGACTAAGATCGCTCGGGTTTTGCACTTTCATTTCAAAGCTATTCCCCGCAGCATTACGCACACGCACGACAGCGGGGCTTTGCGCATTGTCGTAATTAGCCGTCGCAATAACAATCGGACTGACATAATTGCTTGGTAGAGTAATTGTTTGCCAGGTACTACCAACGCTTGCCGTACCAATGCTAGGCAATGCCGACGCACTTGGATCACTGACGACGACGACGTCCACCGTCGCACTCGCCGTAGCGCCATCTGAGTCAGTGGCCGTAAACGTAATATGATGACGTCCATAACTCAGGGCCGTCGTCGAAACAAAGGCACCAGTCCCAAGGGCACCATCCCTATCTGAGCTCCATGCAGCAGTAGCCGAAATTGTACCATCTTCCGTATCAATTGCAGAACCAAGCAATTCGACGGTCGCTCCTTTAATAACGATTAATTCTGAGGCTGGATTTGCGATGCTTGCAAGCGGTGCATTATTGGAGCTTTCTAAATAAATCGACTGGACTTCCGCAGCCGTTAATTGGTGCGCATAAATACGAACATCATCAAGATCGCCCAACCATGTTCCTGGCAAGCTGTCATCTTCAGTGGCACGGTGTCCGATATAAACGGAACGAGTGCTCTGTAATGGCGTTTCAATTGGGCCAGAGGTCGAAACAGCCGCGCCATCGACATAGAGCTGCACCTGTGAGCCATTAATCGTTGCAGCTACATGGTGCCAATTGGCATCAAGATCAACAATTGCGGCAGCAGTCTTCGCATGACCACCATTAAAAATTAATTCATTTTGAAAGGGACAGTAGGCAAACTCGAAACCAGCGGCATCTACATCAGTCTCTTTCTTTGAAACAATACGCAGGTACGAATCCAGTTCAGGGTCATCAATTTTAACCCATGCAGCAAATGACATTTGCGTAGTTAGCGCTAAGCTAAACCCACCACCTGCATTAATGCGAGATGAGGGCAGACTAAAATTAATCCCATTATTGCGATGACCGACAGAACCAACAGTCACATCAGTCGCTGTCGCATCGTGACCAAAACCACTGTCATCGCTCAGCAACGAACCCGAGGCCTCATCCATCTGCCACCACGCAATTAAGCCGCGCTGCGATTGATCGTCCGTAAATAATTGAACCTGTTCGGTAATCGATAAAGATCGATTATAAACGCGTATGTCATCAAGCGTACCGGGAAAGGATGCCACAGCTGGCGTACCGCCATTAGCTAAAGCACCAATACTGACTGGGTCCACACTTTGCAAAATAGTTGGATTATCTAAGGTATTGGCACTGGCATCGGTAATATCTATGCCATCAAAACGAATGGTACCAGCGCCATTATCGATATTTAAAAGGACATGATGCCAGCCCGTATCCATATCTGCCACATCGATATACGCATCAATATATTCTTCAGCCTGACCAATAAAACGCAGGCGGCGTAATGACGGATTAATTTCTAATTCAAATCCCTCTGTCTGAAAGTCTTCTGCTTTTTTAGAAATGAGACGGAAATTACCAATTGCATCAGTATCACTTAAAGAAAACCAACAAGAAATAGCCAATGTATTACCGCTAAGCGCTGTATCTAAGGCAAGGTCCTGCTCAATCGTTACGCGTCCTCGTTCAGAAAACAAAAGGCCATTGCCATTATGGCCACCGCGCCACACGGTGCCAAAGCCCGAAGATGCATCAAAAGGAATTAACGTAGCAGAATAATTATGCCCTGATGCATCCGCTATGCTGGTGCCCGTACCCTCTTCAAAGGTGTAATGTAATTGTAGATTGCCATCACTAGCAATAACACTGGCACCATTAAAGGCGAGTTA
>CBDUFM010000712.1:0-2334 GCA_965366325.1 uncultured bacterium | reverse complement strand
GTTCGCGAGGCTGGCTCAATTCCGATTCTCTACGCCTATCAGGGACCAGAACGTTATACATCAGCGCAGCGCCAATTAGTCATGGAGCGTTACGCAGCGATTGCCGCAGAACATAAAGTCGCCTTGGTCCCGGCAGCCAGCGCACTCGATAAAGCCATGCAGGCACTGCCAGATTTAAATTTCCATAATCCAGACCGCCATCACCTCGGCATGTTTGGCGGCTATACCTTGGCCTGCTGTTTCTATCAAATTTTTAGCGGTCAGTCAGCGGAAGGCCACGCCTACCCAGCGGTACTCGGTGACCGCGTAAAAATCCCCACAGATATCGCGCGAATTTTAGAAGGCTGCGCCGCCGCTGCCTGTGCTGAATATAAGCATGTTGGGGTTATTGCTTAGTCGCCATTACCCAATGCTCGCCGCGCGACCGCGGCTCATGCAGTGATTGCGTCCACGTAGAACTACGCCGCTGTAGGCGTGATCTTCGCTTTCCATTTCGTCGCTTCCGCTGTGCATTTGTACGAGCATGGTTTGGCGGCTCTGAGCCGATGTGTTGGGCATGCTGCCGTGTAGTGTGAAATAATGAAAAAATAAAACATCGCCTGCTTTGGCGATCATCGGTGTCGCGGATTCGAGTGGGTTGTTTTTAATAAAAGCTTCGCAGGCCGCGTTGTCGCTGTTGCTTAAACTGACATTGGGATCGAGTCGGCCCATTTTATGTGAGCCGGGTACAATGCGTAGGCAGCCGCGTTCTTCGTCACTGTCACTGAGATGAATGACGGCTGCGATCATGCTGTCTTTAACGCTGGGGAAATAGGCGTAGTCCTGATGCAGCGGAAAGGGTGCACCGATGTTGGCTGGTTTATGAAATAATTTACTGTGGTGGAGAATGATGTCTTCACCAATTATTGCTTCGGTAATATCAAGAAAGTTTTTCTGCATAAAGGCCTGCATCCATAGCGCGCTAAATGCTTGTGCTTGATGAGTGTGGATAATCGTCGTGCCTGCGCCGCCAGCGACCAAGTCCGCGCTGCCCCAGCGTGCGTTGCTGTCTTCTTCGCCATTTTCGAGATCAGCGACTATCTGATTAAAGTCGTCTTGCAGTGCGGCGAGTTCAGCGCCCTGAAACACAGCGCGGTGTAGATAGTAACCGTGTTCGTCGAAGAAGTTGCTTATTTCTGACATGCTGTCTCCATACGCCCTATTCTATGCATATAGAATAGGGATTGGTATGGACAGTTTTGGACATATACTTGCTGTATTCGGACATGCTAATGAGGGGTGATCTATGTATCTAGCACTGGATAAGGGCATGCTGCGCCTGGAGCGTGGTGGCCACTGTGTGTTTACTGGTGAGGAGTGGACCAATCATCCGCACCGTCACCCGGATTATCAGGAAATCTGTTGGGTGACCGGTGGCAGCGGTGTCTTTTATCATGGCCAACAGCGCTTTGATGTATGTGCCGGTAGTTGTTTTATTTCCGAGCCAGATGTTGTGCATGAAATTGCGTCACCCGATCACGGGCATCTACAATTGTTTTTTATGACCTTTCACGTGGAGACGGGAACGGCCACGGTGGATCCGGAAATGAAAAGTATGTGGCAGCACTATCAGCGCGGGCATCAGATTCATTGCCATTTAGCGCAGTTGGCTGAATATAGTTATTTAATCAATACTGCGCCGCCGCTACGTCAGGATTTATTAATGCGGGCATTATTCTTAGAGTCTTTGGCGGCACTGAGTGGTTGCGCGCAGCAGCAATCTGTTGATCTGGTGCAGGTGCAAGAGCGCTACGCGGAGCATGCCATGGCCATCATTCGCGAACGTTGCTGCACTGGTTTAACGGTTGGGGAAATCGCAGCGGCGGTCGCTCTTAGTGAACGTCAATTGCGTCGTTGCTTTAAGCGACGTTTTAACTGTGGTTTAGTGGAGGCTATTAATGCCGCCCGTTTGGATCAGGCGAAACGTTTGTTGCTAATGCAGCGCCACATAGCGGCAGTAGCAGCGGCAGTGGGTATTGCGTCGCCGGCGATGTTTAGTCGTTTATTTAAACAGGCCTTTGGCTGCACGCCGAGTGCGTGGCGCCAACAGCAGGTGCAGTCAGGGATATTGCCACGTACAGTGTTTGGTCGTGATTAAAGGCATTCAACTAAACGTCTGGCGTCTAGCGTTCACGCCATTCACGAGGACTTTTCCCCGTACGCTTTTTGAGGGTACTTGATAAGTGCTTACTGTCGCTGAAGCACAATTCAGCTGCTATTAATTTGACACTCATCGATGTGTGGGTGAGCGCCCAGATTGCCTGCTCTACACGCTTGCGGATTAAATATTCATAA
>CBDUFM010000711.1:0-2335 GCA_965366325.1 uncultured bacterium | reverse complement strand
TCTGCACGAGACCCTCAACAAACAGTGCACTCGTGCAGTGCCCATACAAAATCAAAACGGACTGTCATAATTTACCCGCATTCCCGTATGGAGTAATAGATGCTTAGGAGTAAACGATGCCAGCTCTATCCCACTCCCTACGAATGCTCGCCCTCCTTGGACTTGTCATACACGCATATGCCCAAGACAAAGGAATCGCAGCGACCTACAATAATGATAGCGGCTTAATAAACGACCCAGCAGTTCTCTTTTTCGATGATTTCGAGTCCAAAACCACGCCATTCCTAAGCGAACATCGCAGCATGTCCCAATTAGCAGGCCCGGGTCTCGGCAGGACCGTCCTCGCATCACATAGCAAGAGTGGGAAACACCTCCCCTGGGACCAACACCACCCGATTAAAAAAACGGAAACTGTTTATTACCGATTCTACAGCATGTTTGAATCCGGCTATGACATCGGCGGTGGCATTAAAGGGCCAGGGCTTGGCGCCGTAGCCAAAGGCCGCCCAGGTGGTAAAGCAGGCATAAAACCACAGGGCAGCGACCGTTACAGTGCACGGGTTTGTTTTAACAAACGACTGGAACCCTATGTCTATTATTATCACATGGACATGGGTCGCTGGGGGTCCAATGCCAATCAAAACATTGGCACAAAAATCAGTTTGGTTCCGGGAACATGGTACTGCATAGAAATGATGCTGAAACCTAATTCTCCTGACAAACAAGATGGCGAACTCAAACTGTGGATTAATGGCAGGTTAAAAATGCATACCACTAACATTCGCTGGCGTACCGTTTCAGAGCTGCAAACCAATTGGGTGAATCATTCGGCCTATTTTGGCGGAAACTGGACATCACCAAAAGACCAAACCCGCTATGAAGACAACATGGTTGTTGCCAATGCATACATAGGGCCGCTGGGAAAATCACCTAAACAAGCGCCGGAACAACAATTCAAACAGATACGAGCTGCCCCCTCTACACATATAAACAAATATAAAAATAAGCTGCAACCGCTCTACCAGAAATACATACAGCAACTACAAAAAGAAACCGATGCACACTTAGAAAGTGGAAAATCTATTCATTTTATTTACAGTTTGCTAAAAAAAGAGATTCTCATAACAAGAAGACACCACAAAGGCTATGTCCTTCAGTCTGAAGATATGGTCATGACTATTGATATCTGGGAAAAGTTCAACAATGCGGATGCCGCCTCGTTAGCGATAGCACTGAGTAAAAAAGGCAGTGAAGAATCCTACAGCATCGCTGCCTATTTCGTTGCGCTCCACAAAGGACCAGCTGCTGCACGCAGCTACCTAGCTAAATCTGGTACCTACGCCACAGAAATAAAGTCTTTATTAAAATAACTCGGTCCTATCATCTACTTCGCCAGAAGCCGATCAATCTGCTTGCGTTTCTTGAGAATCCACGCTGCATCCGACGGATAACATGTCATACTCAGTGGCTCGTCCAATCCCCGTTCCAACAACCCTAGCACTTTCTCGTAGCCAATCTTTTTTGCCAGGCCCTGACAAGCACGCAGATCTTGCTGCGCCTCAAAAAATATTTCGTGACGAATCGAATCTATGGGCCCATCCTCCCCAGGATAGACCAAGAACGCGTCACCACCTTGAAAAGCTCTCCCCGCATCAGTTACACGGTAGGGATCAATCACCTTTTTGGAAAACTGCGTATACCAGAAATTATATCCCCAATGCAGAAACCCTGCGATGCGATACTTAAACATAAGGACGCCCATAATACGATTTCTCGCTGAAGGCATGTGCATAAATCGATTGGAAACGAGATCCCATTGTGATGTGCAATAATATGTCCACAGCTCCTTCACACCGGCCTCAACAAATGGCTCGATGTGATTATTCGCAGGTACTGGGTGCTGAATTAAACCATTCTCATAAAATTCTACATTTGATAACGCATCGATTACCTTATAGCCCTTTAAAAACGGTCGCACATATTCAACAGCCTTCGTATAACTTGCTAAGTGCTGCTTACTCGGCTCGTCTGATATATGGAAAAACACATGATGACGCAAACCGCAGGCATCCAAAAAAGCAGTTACTGCTGGTAAAAACTGTGACAAGAATGAGCGGTACTTCTTGCCGTGCGCACTAACGTGCCAGCCAAATTTTTTCTTACCGTCTACAATGATCTTAGGTGCATATGCCGCCCCCCACTGTGTAAACAGATGAGACATCTCAAAATTCTGAATACCCGCTTCCTGTGCAATCTCGATCCATTTCTTCAGATGCTTAAAATCAAATCTATACTGCCCCTGCGCATATGTAATGTCGAGCAATTGTACTGTTGG
>CBDUFM010000710.1:0-2336 GCA_965366325.1 uncultured bacterium | reverse complement strand
AAAAACGGCAACTGATCCATATAGGCATTGCCCATCCAACGCGCGCGTAAACGCGCAAACAGATCCTGGACCTTAAACACGTAATGTGCACGCGTACTGTGTTGCCTTAAACAGCCATGCGTCACAGCATGCTGCTGGGCTAGGTCAATCGCCGCCAAGGCCTTTGCCGACAAACGCAGATCAACAGAACAACACACAATCATTGCTGCACGCGCTAGCGCAACGCCTGCATTTAATTGTTGATACCGCCCACCTCTGCTCTCTAAAAAAAAGACCTGTGCATTGGACGCTTTTATTTCCTGATTTTCAGCAAGTAAATCTTTTATAAGACCCTGACTGCCATCAGTGCTTGCACCATCGATGAAAATCAGCTCGCATGCAAAATCGCTCGTGCGCATGCGCTGCATGACATGGGCAAAGAAACCTGGCAATAAGGCTCGCTCATTTAAAACAGGCACTAAAATTGAAATGCGCGGAACAACCATAACACGATGCACTATGCGTGGCAGAGGCGCAATTCCACCAGCAAGACCGTAATTATGAATCCGCTGACGGCTCTACATCATGCACCGGCAACCAAGCGTCACGGCGTGAATCACGAATAATATCATTATGCTCGCGCTGGCTGAGCTTATGTAACTTCAAACAATTTATCGATACCTGTTGAATGCGATTGACGATCACCACTTCGCAGAGCATGCGAATCCAGCGCCCATCACTATAAGCCATTTCCAACTCCACGACTTTATCAGTTGGCAAGGCCGTCAGCATAGGCAAAGAGATACCGCCACCACGACCACCAACCAACAACGTATCACCCATATCGAAAACTGATGCCGGTGAACAATGAATAACCCGCACCCGCAACTGCACCGAAAGTGGAATGCGGCTAAAATACATATGACCGTCTTTATTATTCACATGCCGCTCATCGCGTCGAAATTGCATCACCACGCGCGACAATTGAATCGAATCACCATGCTGCAGCATAACCATTTTGTGGTGGGTCAAACGCTCACCATTTAAATAGGTACCGCTGACCGAAGAGAGATCCTGTAAAAAATAACTACCCTCTTCACGGCTAATCACAGCATGCTGACGCGAAATTGATTTGTAGGGCAAGGATAACTGCACATCTGGAGCGCGGCCAATGGTGAGACTCCGCGCACTCACGTCGACCTCCCAACAACCATCCTCTGGACTAAGAATACAGAGATGTGGGGTGGTATTTTTCCATAAATCGGGGTCGTATTTGATCGCGGGCATCGTCTTGGCAATCAGGTTGCCACGCTCATGCCGTCCAGTCTGTACACCATCGACTTCATCGAATGGGTTTGCTGCCCCATCTGCGCCTAGAGCCTCAGTTCGTTCATCGCGCGCCATATCTACTAGTATACATCAGAGAGACAGCCGGAGCAAATCTTCAATACCTGTGGACAGCTGATCAGGACCCGACAAAAGTCTCAGGCGGCTTAGTTGGATCAACTGGCTCAATGACACCGTTCAACAGGCCCGTAAAATAGACAATGCCAAAGACCACGATCAAGATGATGAAACTCCGAATCACTATCGTCGGTCCATCCGGCATCTGCTCCTGCTTGATCAATTTACAAGCCAAGAGCAAACGGAACAACAAGACCTGAATCAGCGCGATCGAAATCCCACCGACAAACGGCCCAAACATTAGTATCCAACCCATAGACTGGCATCAAAGCAAGAAGTCCATTGCGCGCAAGCAGTGAGAGCAGCCCGATTGGCCCGAGCACGTGCTAACGACCGCTTTTCCCTGAGATCACTTGCGCCCCGTGTCCAGGAGTCATGGCATTTCACCTGAAGCTCACTATCGCTTTCGCCCTGCCTGTCAGCCGAAGCGTTAAAGCTGATACCTTTGCCCGCTGACACGAGCTCGTCTTCATGCGCCCGAGACGAGCGCGGCCCCAGCAGGACAAACGCAAAAAACCCAGCCGCAAAGCGACTGGGTTTTTAATCATTCGTTAGCTAGATAGCTGACTTATGGGATAACTGCGAGGAACTCAACAGAGATCGTAGTCGCGTCTTCAACACCGGTGCGAACAGTTGATGCGTCACCAGCCATGTAAAGAGCTAGTTCGTAGTTAACTGCAAAGTTAGCGTCACCGGTTGGGTTGGTCAACAAAGCAATAGCAAGCTCCATAGACTCATCATCGTCGTTGTCGCCATTTTCTTCCAAGTAGCTCAACATACCAGTAACTGATTTGCTGTCGTCGATTTGGTAGTTTGCACCAACCAAAAGCGCCATTGAATCAACATCGTCGTCACTCTTATTAAGCAAGTCGCCGAATACAGTGAGGTTTTCA
>CBDUFM010000709.1:0-2339 GCA_965366325.1 uncultured bacterium | reverse complement strand
GTTCAAGTGATCTTGGACATAGCGACCGGTATTCGTCAGCGGATCATCTGCATAAATAACTTCTAATTGCAATTGTCCGCCCATGCTCTGTTTCAAAGCACGACACATATCTAATAATTCACGGCTACGAACACGCAGCTCTTCTGGTAACTGCTCTGATACAACCACACTGAGTGAGATAGGACTACTAATAGCCGCAGCAATTTCTTTACTTTCAGCGCTTAAGGAGGACAGACCCTCGCTCGTCATATCCACATTCCAATTCCAGCGCGTCCCCATACGTGAAATATTCACAGCACAAACAACCGCTGCTAACAAGGCAACGATTTGCCAACAGCGCACAGATAGCCCTTGTGGCCGCCAGCGGCGTGACGCTAAGAGAATCAGAGCCAAAGACAGACCGACGATGATAAACGCTAAGGCCAAACCAAAATCAGAAAATGAAAACAAACCCCGCGAAAAGTCCATACCCCAATTAAGTGATGTGCCAATAATAATCGCCACACTGCACAAAATCAGAGATAATACAAAACTAATGGCCTGGCTGTGCACACTTACACTGGCAAAGAGGGATAAAGCGGCAAAGGAAGCGCCCATTAGCCACCAACCCACATAGTTAGCCAATAGCAAACCAATATCTGGGTCACCTAAATACCACAGTACGCAAACACTACTCATCGAACAACATAAGGCGACGCTAAAAAAACCGAGTATCGATAGATATTTACCAATAACTGCATCGACGACACGTAAGGGTAAAGTCAGTAATAATTCCTCAGTGCCCTGCTCACGCTCAAGCGTCCAAACATTCATCCCAATTGCTGACAATAAAACGGCCAGCAACCACGGCATAACGTCTTCAAGCATGCCTAGGTCAGCCACATTGCGTTTGTAAAACTCATCCTGCACAAAACACAGCTGATTAACGACAAAGACAAACACTAAAATAAAAACATAACCAAGTGGGTTCCCCAACAAGCTCCCCAACTGGCGACGACACACAGCACTTAATCCAGGGCTTATCATGCATGCACCCCATCAGTAAGTTCATGAAAGCGCTGCTCCATAGCACCACTCGCCGCTAATGCCTCAGCAGTGCCGTCAAAGCGCAAGCTTCCCTCACTTAACAATAAGACGTGATCAGCGATCGCAGTCACTTCCTGCAGAATATGCGTCGATAATAAGACCGTGCAGGTGGCCTTTAATTCGGCAATTAAGGCACGTACAATTTTGATTTGATTGGGGTCCAAACCAGCGGTAGGCTCATCTAAGATCAGTATCTGCGGACTGTGAATAATCGCCTGCGCCAAACCAACCCGCTGTCTAAAACCTTTGGACAATTTTGCGATAGATTTATGCCACACATCCTTGAGATGACAGGCTTCGGCAACCCGCTCTAAGGTATTGCCTTGTTCGGCCTTACTCATGCCGCGCGCCTGTGCGATAAAACGCAAAAACGATGCGGCTGTCATATCTTTATACAGCGGACCGTTTTCTGGCAGGTAACCGAGGATACGACTGATCTCCAAGCGCTGGCTGTCGATATCCATCCCCGCTAAGCGAGCCTGTCCCTTACTCGCTGCAAGGAAGCCAGTCAAAATCTTAATGCAGGTCGATTTCCCAGCCCCGTTTGGCCCTAAGAATGCCGTAACCGAGCCGACAGGGACGCTGAAACTCACGTTCTCAATCGCAGTAAAACGACCATAATACTTGCACAGTGCTTCTACTTCAATCGCAGGTGTATCGGGCATGGCGACGAGTTAACCATGGCCTCGGAACAGTCAAGCTAGGCACCCCACTTTGCAGTGCCTGACTTCGGTACAGTCTTGACCATCCAGCCCCTCCGATAGCGTTGCCGAACACAAATAAAAAGGTGCTCGTATGAAGATTGAAGTGACTCGTGATTTCCTTGATGGCCTCCACTTTGAAAAGCCGAAAATGAAGGCTGCTAACGAAGAAATCAAAGCGAATGCCAACATGCAGTTTCTTCCATCTAGTCCAGATGGCACCATGCACACCGCCATCGTGACCCTGCGTTTTAACACTGAAAGCGAAGAAAAGCCGTTTTCTTATGGTGGCTGGCGCTATTTGTTCACTACCGACGAAAGCTACGACCCTAGTAACGATTCAGGCAACGCGACCCTGCGTGGCATCCTCGTTAATGGCTGTGGCAAGATCATGACCGTACTCAACCCACTCTGCTTGCACGGCAACATGCCGTTGATCCCTTTTGAAGCGAGTGCCATGGTTCGTGCGGCCCAGCAACAAGCTGAAGGCGGCCAAGCAGGCTAAACCCGTCGCTACTGACACAGCCACCAACACGACCGTGCTGCTTAGCC
>CBDUFM010000708.1:0-2343 GCA_965366325.1 uncultured bacterium | reverse complement strand
AATTATGCGCGCTTATCACTTGGCCGAGAAGACGGCTGCTGCGGCCGCGACTACGGCGGCGCCAGCAGTGGATACGCAGGCTGCTAGTGAGACTGGCGATGAGTAAAATTAAACGCAAATCAGGCTCAGCGATACAGGGGGCTGATTTAACGCCGATGATCGACGTGGTGTTCCTCCTCTTGGTGTTCTTCATGGTTGCGACAAACTTTGTTGAAGAGACCCAGCAGTTTAAGGTGGAATTGCCAAAGGCTGAGGATGCCGAATTGGTGAAGGCTGAAGAGACCCTGTCTATTGTGGTGCATAAATTTGAAGAACAGGTACAGCCAGAAGAGCGCATTACCTTTCGTGTGAACCAAGACGTGAGTCAGCGCGCTGATTTGTATAAAGATATTAAGAAAATCGTTGATGCTAAGGTAGCAGCACAGGAAACATTAAAGACGGTTGTGATTAAAGCGGACAAGGACGCGCGTTATCAAGATATTATTTCGGTGATTAGTTGTCTGCATGCGTTGGAGATCGAGCACTTTAATCTAGCGGTTATGGGGAATTAAGCAGGCTGCCTACTTGCTCTGTGTGGACGTCACTTAGAATTTAGGAGACGCTTTTGAGCGACGTCACAGGCATGCAGGAGATTGGTAATGATGTTAACACATAATAAATCTGGCGCAGGGATTGTATTAACCTTTGATGATGGTCCGAATCCGGAGCATACCCCTGAATTGCTTGCCGTTTTAAAACAATTGGATGTGCAGGCGTATTTCTTTATTGTTGGTAAAGCCGTAAAGGCCCAGCCTGATCTCGCGAAGCGCATCCATGATGACGGTCACATTTTATGTAATCATAGTTTTACCCATCCCCATTTGACAACACTGTCAGCAGATGAGCAGCGTGCGGAAATCGAGCAATGTACGGAGGCTATTGTTGGCATAACTGGTGCCGATCCGATTTGGTTTCGTCCACCTTACTTTGATAGCGATGATCAGGTCCAATCCTTGATCGAGAGCATGGGTATGCATTGCGTCGGTACGAGTATTCGATCAAAAGACACCACAACGGATATCGACGCGGCTGGCGTGGTCGCTAATCTACAAGAAACGGCCTGTGCTGATGGTATTATTTTATGCCATGAGTGGAGTAAACCTTCACGTGATGCATTGTTGCAGATGCTGCCCGCTATGCGTGAGCAATATGGTATGGGTGCGTTAACGCTTCCCTAATTAGCTTTTAAACAGCTTGGCACAGGTATGAACAGCTGTGCACGTTATTTGTTCGGTATGAGTAAACAAAATGCCTGCGTGTATTTTGTGTGTGATTTTAATCTAGTGTCATGGTTCGTTGGCTAAACATAGCTAGGCAGCTGAGCGAGTAGACGATCTGCTGGACCAGCTACACTGCTGATAACTGAACTAAGGGGTTTAGATGAAATACCTATTACTTGTGTGCTTGTTTTTCATGTCCATGGCTAGCACGGGCTTGCTTAATGCTGCAGATGCGCAGACGAAAAAACCCGAGCAGATTGATGTACCAGCGCTGCTCAGTGCTGGTGATACGCTGACGGCGTCTGTGGCGGCTAAGATCGAAGCACTCTTGCCAAACGCTGAACATCCCTTGTTTACGCATCATTTAAAAAGCTTGCGCAGTATAGTACAGGCAGAGTGGGCTACGATTAATTTAGATGCCGCTGCCGATCTGCAGGCGTTACAGGCCTTTGTTAAAAATACGCAGTTTATTGATGATGGATTGGATGGCGATGCCGCGCAGTGGAAAACCTACGCAGAGGGTCGGCGTCCTTTGATTCGTGGGTATATGGCGCGTCATGACCGTGTCTTGTCTTTTTACACGATTCATTTGCCAGCGAATTGGGATGCGAGCAAAGCCTATCAGAGTGTTTTCTATTTACATGGTTATACGCCACAGCCCTATATGACCTGGTTATTGCAATACGGATTTAGGGGTGCTGAGGCGCCTGCGCGTAGTGCTGATTATTATAATATCGGGATTTGGGGTCGTGGAAATTCTGGCTATCGTTATGCTGGTGAAATAGACTTAGATAATGCTGTTCATGATTTTCAGAAAACATTTGTTCATGATAAAAACCGCGTGGCATTGTCAGGTCATTCGATGGGCAGTTATGGTTCCTGGGTCTATGCGATCAGTCGTCCAGATTTGTGGTCAGCAATAGGCCTCTACTCCGGTTCCGATAAATACGCGCCGTTAGGGAGTGGTTTTGCTCGAAATGTGGCGCATCTCCCCGTGCATATTTGGCATGGCGCTAAAGATGCGACGGTGTTGCCGGAAATGGCTGAGCGGTTTCGCGCAGCATTGCGTAATTATGGTAATGAA
>CBDUFM010000707.1:0-2345 GCA_965366325.1 uncultured bacterium | reverse complement strand
AGAACGTTGTCACGGACAAAGCGTTGTGAATTTGTGGCTTGAGCTGAACCTGAGGATTCAGCTGAATCTGATGCACCCATTTTACTCATAGGCGTATATTCTAGCTAGTCTGGACTTTGCAACGATAGGGTCATGTGCGCATCCCTTGTAAATCTGGAGGTTTAGGAGGCTTCTCTGTAGGCACCGACCATTGCATGACGAGCAGCAAAGCTAAAACCTTTTCATGGCTGAAGCGATTAAGACGTATGAGGATCAGTTGCCGACTTGGCAGCGTTGGACGAATGGTTTTCTCGAGAATTGGATCTTTGCCTTTATTGTGGCAATGGTGGTGCGACAGTTCTTTTTAGAGCCCTTTGTCATTCCCACGGCTTCGATGGAACCCATGCTCTTGGGTAGCCAGTATTTCACCAAAGCTGACCATGTCGTGGTGAACAAGCTTACCCACCGCTTTACGGATGCGGAACGTTGGGATGTAACAGTCTTTGAATTCCCTATTCCAGAAATTTATAATGCGCAAGAAAAACGAGAGAATCAGATTTGGGGTCTCGGGTCTGATCGTGTCGAATCCAATTGGTTAACGCAGCCATTACAACATCGTAATTTCGTGAAACGATTAGTTATTTTACCGGGCGATGAATTCTTTGTTTCTGGTGGTGACATCTACATTAAACAGGGCGAGACATTTGATGTCGCGCGTAAACCAGCAGATATTCAAGCTGCCTTATGGCAGTGTATGTATGAGCATGGCGTAGAAGAGGGCTATAAGCCATGGTCGATGGGTTCTGATATTCGTGATGGCAAAATTGTTATTAAGCCCAGTCAGCGTGCGGTCTCTTTTACCCAGCCCTTGAATAATTTGTATATGAAACCCGGTATTTACCGCGTCCATCCAATTCAGAATTCTAGCGATTCGCTCAACGTTGAAATCTCTATGTTAAACCCCTTGTTTCAATTCAAGAACAAGAAGGGGAATGCCTGGGACTTGGATCGATGGGCTATTTACCGTCTCAATTCATTGGAAATAGACAGCCAAGAACATGGTGCCAAGTTAAATCGCCGAATGTCCGAGCATATTGGCGATGTACGCATACGATTCCAGCCGAGTGCATTGAGTGGTTCGATCAGTTTAGAGGTATTTGATCGCGATAAAAATAAGTACGTCGTTCAGATGACAGCTAGTGATTGGCGAGTTATCAAAGAGATGGCCGGAGCAGAGCAGCAGGTGCTCTTTTCCGGCAAGGAGTCAGTAATTGGGACAGCCTGTTCTTTTATTCGCATTGATAATCAAGTGTGGTTTGAGATGGACGGCAAAGAAATGCATGAACGCATTAGTTGTCAGCGACCACAGAATCCAGATGCACCATTATTGATACGTTGGTCTGGTAGTGGACAGATTGAATTGGATAGCTGCGCCTTGGATCGCGATGTACATTATTGTCGTTCTGGCTTTTTAGCTGATCTAGCACAAGAAGAGCAGCAGACTTCACGGGAAATAGTCGCTCTGGAGCAAATGAAGCAGAGGCAAGAGCGTGCCAAGGCCGCACCCGAGGTCTTAAAAACACTCGATAACGCCATTTCGGATGCCCATGCCTATTTTGCCGGCCTACAGAGCACTCGCGATGTTCATGAGTTGATACGCAGCCGTTTGCTAGGTCGTCCCTTGGCTAATGATCGCGAGCGCTACAAGCCACTCGGGGATGGCCCATATAATACACTGACAGCGCCCGAAGGTGCCTATCTACTTTTTGGTGATAACAGCCCGTTTAGTTGGGATTCACGTAACTGGGGCTGGGTGCCGGAACGTAATATACGTGGTCGCGCCGCATGGGTTATTAACCGCTTGAGTAGTATACGCTAGTGCTTTTCGACAGAGTTTTCCACATGAATAGTGCTTGCATCGATGCGACGACATATACGAGCCGAAGTCTGTCTCTAAATTGCGTGTACCCGTCGGATATATGTGTAAGTAACGATCCTATAATGGGTAACAAATTTATCCCCATGCAGATATGTGGCGTTGCGCAGATCAAATCCTTGCTTGTTTCTGAGCAGAGTGAATAGTTTTCCACAATGAACCTGTTCAACATTCATCAGTTGAGTAAACGCTACGGAAGTAGGCAAGTTGTATCCGGTGTCTCGATGGAGGTCGCTAGCGGAGAGATCGTTGGTTTGCTAGGGGCGAATGGAGCGGGTAAGTCTACAACCTTCCGTATGTCTTTAGGTATTGTTAAACCAGATACCGGTTCTATCTCTTTTAATGGTCAAGATATAACGCGGACCCCGATGCATAAACGAGCGCGTTTGGGGATAGGGTACCTAGCGCAGGAGCCAACAATTTTTGCTCA
>CBDUFM010000706.1:0-2345 GCA_965366325.1 uncultured bacterium | reverse complement strand
ATCTTTCGTGGGTGGTCAATCGTAGACCTAGAGGAGCATGCCGGACCGGCAGAAGAGGCGAACAAATTTGCGGAGGCGGCCTTTACCAATTATCCCATCGGTGATGCACGCATACGCATCAGAGATGCCTACCTCGAAATCCTCAAGCGTTGACTTGCGACAGGGTCTCTGACTGCTTAAATACGACTATGCGTACTCAGCATCTTCTATTGATTCTTTCTCTCATCCTGATGAGCAGCTGCGGCATGCGCACGACTTGGGGCGCTGTCCCTGACCGTGGTGGCCATGCTTATAACGCAGACGGTCCGGCTAACCCCGGTTCTGCTGACCAGCCTGCTGTTGAACGCAGTACGATTATGCGCGAAGAAGTGCCCGAGGGGCCAATTCAAGGTGCGGAACGTTATTACAAGATGGCTGCGGGTGAGCGTCTCTACCAAGTAGCAGAGCGTCACGGTATTACCTTATATTGGATTATTAAACGCAATGATCTGGGTGATTTGCCGTATGCTGGTCAAAAACTGATTGTCCCTGGCCCAGCTTACCAATAAGCAAAACTTACGCGTGTGTTGGCGGTCTTATGCTTGGCTGCACTAAGGTGAGTTCGTCTGTGGATATGCTGAAATGAGTTGTTCAATTTCAAGTTCTGCGCTGCTGCACGCTACGTGGCTTTGTGCAAAAGAATTAGTGGAGCTTGAACAAGAGCAATGCAAAGCAGAGGATGGGGGTCGTCATGACGAGCCGGCTTACGCGGAATTGCAAGATTATCATCTGAGTGTTTGGAAGCTGTATACTGAGATGGCACGGGCTTATGTGCACGCTTATAATCCACAATCAAACATGATGAAACCGTCTTATTTTTTAGATATTTATCCGGTCTATAATGACGAAGAAAACTTATTGTGGCAAGATCCAAACGCATAAATATAGGACGATGGAGGAATAAATGGGTGTAACAGAAATATTTTTTGCCTCAGGTAATCAACATAAAATTCGTGAATTGCGTGAGATACTTGAGCCATTTGGCATCACAGTCAAAACGCCTGCCGATGTGGGTGGGCTGCCTGAGGTGGTAGAGGATGCTGATACCTTTGCGGGGAATGCCATTAAAAAAGCACGCTCGGCCAGTGATTATACAGGGCTACCGGCCTTGTCGGATGACTCAGGCATTGAAGCACGTGCTTTAGATTGGCGGCCAGGTGTTTATAGTGCACGTTATGCTGGACCAGCCTGTGACGACACGGCAAATAATCTCAAATTGATTGAAGAATTGAAAGACGAAACTGATAAATTTGTGCAGTACCGTTGTGTTATCGCTTTTTATCGTCCAGGGCACGAAGCGCTGACGTGGGACGGTACCTTTGTTGGCGAACATACGGATATGCCGCGTGGCGAAGGTGGGTTTGGATATGACCCGTATGTATTGATTCCCGAGCTTGGTTTAACGGTCGCGGAATTATCTGCGGATGAGAAGCATAAACGTAGCCATCGTGGTCAGGCCATGCGTAAATTTGTAGCGTGGCTTGAACAGCAGAAATAGTGCGGAGACACTACCTATGAGTGCACGCTAAGATGTTTTTACGCCGTAGTCACGCACAGATATTCAGCGCATTTTTATGCGTTCATCTGGTGCTATCAGTGACGGCTGGTTACATGTTGTGGTTATTGATGGACGGAAAATTGCGCAGTCAGGCCTCTGATAGTGCGCATGCAGTTGCTCGTCTGTTAACCGAAGGTGGATTTACGGCTAATCAAGATGTTTTGACCCGCATGCAAGAATTGACTGGTTATAAGTTTACGCTGATGCAGGAGTCGGATACGCCGAGCGCAGATTTAATTTCAGTTCCCATAGGCGATGGTTCGGGACGAACGGTGTTTATCGACTACCGCAGCCAGGGGTATCAAGAGCATTTATCGGTTATTTATTGGAGCACTTTGGCCTTGTTGTTTGGTGGATTGCTTATCTTCATTCCAGTGGCTTGGCTCTTAGCTAGGCGTTTTGCTCGACCACTAGAGATTTTATCATCAAGTGCAGCGCAGATTGGTCTTGGCCATTGGAATCAGCCGATTGAAACGAGTGGATCAGAAGAGGTGCAACATCTATCGCGCTCATTAGAAAAAATGAGACAACAATTAATTGAATTAGATAGCGATAACCGTCAGGCGGAACGCTTAGCTACGCTTGGAACCTTTACTGCAACCATAGCTCACGAAGTACGCAATCCTTTAGCTGCGGTAAAAATTATTATGCAATTATTAGCTAAGGATTATCCGGATGCGCGCTTTGGTCATATTCAAGATGAATTAGAGCGGCTGGATTTAATGGTTGATGAACTGCTCGGCTATTC
>CBDUFM010000705.1:0-2345 GCA_965366325.1 uncultured bacterium | reverse complement strand
GTCGAGGCCTGCTGATAAAAGTCCAAATGGATCTTGTTCTGGATCTGGCTCAGGATCCGCTTTGCGGTTTGCGATACGCTGTGAGAAACGTGTTAAATAGCAGCTAGAATGAACGGCGCTTATGCGCGTGTCAGTGGCACAGAGCCATAATGATTCCCAACCCCCGCCGGAAGTGCCAGTGGCGGCAATGGTGTCTACCGCCGGTATGCTCTCTAGGAAATCGACGGCACGCATCGCATCCCATAAACGAATGGCTGCAAAACTGCTGCCGACTACATACATTGGTGTGCCGGCAGTGCTGTGTGCCCTGCATGCACGTTGAATATTTCTTTTCCCACTCGCAAGATCTGTGTATTCATCTCGTTCGCCCTGGCCAACGGGGTCAAAGCTAAAAACGATAGCGCCTTTTTTTGCGAGTGTTGCGCATTGGATTTGATATTTGGGATATTGACGACCGTCGTGACTGTGGCCACAGCAATGCACAATGCCGGTGCAGGACTTAGGAAGCGTGCTGGGTTTGTAGAGGCTGCCCGTAACGTAAAAACCGGGTCGACTTTCGAATATTATTTTTTGAATCGTATAACCAGCTCTCTGGATGATGCTACCTTTTTTAACTTTCAGTGCGGTCTTTTTGGGGAGCTCAGTGAGGCCGGCAATTTTTCGTAGGCGCTGACGAATGCCGCGTGCTGTTTGAAGAAGTTGTTTGCGATTTGATATTTGTTGCCGTGCCTGCTTGCGCTTCTGCTCGTAGTCCGCCGCTTGGTTTGAGAAATAGTCGATCATGTTTTGCTGCGCGGGGCATAATGAAAGTGGATAGGCGGGCTGCGAACGCTTGGGACGGCGCCACGATGGTATGCTGATGTCGGCGTCTAGATTTCGCTGCAGTTGTTGTGCTGAGATTGCTGTAGACATGAGCTTCCTTTGTATTCCTGTCGCCTCACATGGTATATACCACTAAAGCACAGGGAACTTCTTTTTTCTGATCCAAGCAAATATTAAGAGCCAGTCTGTAAGAATAGTTTATCAAATAGTTTACGTAATTATTTCGTGTGAGCGCTTGGTGGAAATAAGGTGGGAACTCCTTGCTGACTCAGCCGTCTAAGTCAGGCACACAACATAACGGAGTCCCACATGCGCTTTATCGTCTTACTCTTAACATCGATTTTGTACCTCCATGCTGCTGATGCTGCATTGACGCTAGCAAAGGATGGGAGCGTCACTTTAACAGCCCAAGATGCAGATTTGATCCTGTATGGTCACGGGGCCGGGCTGGGTATGGGTGGTGGCTTAGTGGCCGGTGGTCAAAAACCAAAAGATGTAAAAGTGGACCCGACAAAGTGCCAGCCGTTTTATGGTTTTGAAATATTCGATGGAAAAGAATGGAAATCGCAGCCGATGGGATTCTGCGGTACGGGAGCAGGGGCTTACACCTTGAAGAAAGGTACGTCAGCTACCTTTAAGGTTGGCATGCATATGTTTAAGCAGCGTCCGATTCGTCTTGCTATTAATTATAAATTAGATGCTAAGGGCGAGTCAAAGAAAGCGCTCTCCAATGAATTAAAATAGTTGCATCTGCATTAGGAAACGCGCAAGTGAATATTGTAGCTTTCATCTTGATCATGTTGTGGCTTTGCAGCTAGGTAGAGTGCCTGTGGCTTACCGTTTTCGATATAGAGTTGGGCGCGTTCTAGGCGGTTGTACTCTCTAACATGACCATTGTTTTCGGTGACGCTGCGCGTCATAAGTACGTGATCTTCTGCGGGTGACCAGTCTATGCCGTCTTTGGATTCAAAAATAATTAAGGCACGTTCATGTGCACTATAATTGTTGCCCATGTCTTTTAAAATGCAGTAGAATTTATTATCCTGACACCAGGCAAATGGATCTTCCGCCGCGAATTGCGCGTTATCGCAGGTGAAGATAGGATCGGGCTGTTTGATAAATGGGCCAGTGGGCGCATCAGCAAAGGCGACGCCGTGACGTACAGCGCCATACGCAGGAGCAGAGCCGTCACTACTGACTGCTTTATAAATCATTAAGAAGCGTCCGTCAGGCATGCGCGTGCAGCTTGGATTGCTGCACATAAGGTCATCCCATGCGCCTTTGGCGCCGACGTCTAAGACGGGCTTATCTACTCGTTTAAATTCCCCACTGGGATCGCTGGCAACGGCAACACCAATGCGCTGATTATTACGATTATTCCAAAACTCTCCGTTGCCGTAATTGCCCATATAATAGAGGTACCACAGGCCATCCGCTTCGATGATGGTGGGATTGTGCGCGACGTCTCGATCCCAACAGTCGTGTGACAACGCTGTCAGCACATCGCGTACATAGGTAAATGG
>CBDUFM010000704.1:0-2356 GCA_965366325.1 uncultured bacterium | reverse complement strand
TCGACCACCAGCTGATCTCTTTATCGCCTACACCGGTATTCACGAGCGCCCAGCAGTGGTAAAAGACGCCGATTATGCCTGCGCCGATTTTGCGGAATTAGTCCAGACCTCCTAAGCAGCCGCTTGCACTGAAATCTGGTTTTCGCCCATAAACGCCTGCAAAACAATAGCTTAGCATCTGTCACGGCTATCACTGCGTGGGAAACAGTCACCCACTATCCACCCACCTTACGCATTGTGGTCACGTCACGCGTCCTATAGTCGGGCCGCTATGACTCACTTAGTCCATTTATGTTTAGTGCCGCTTTTGTGCTGCTGCATGTACCTGGAAGCCGTCGAAACCAATATCAATCCCGATAGTGCCTACCTAGCAACCATTCGTTCGCGCCAAGAGACCCAATGGACAGGCAACCTCGCAGTCATCCTCGGTGTCAACGATATACTTGGCGATGAATGGACTGGCGCAGAGCGCCCAATTAATACCGGGCTCATGTTTGATATCGGCAAAAAAGGCTGGTTCGCCAATATTGCCATTGATTATAAAACCTCGAGTGAAAGTGGCACCTTTCGCACCAGTAACGTCGAAGGCAGCATGAGTGAATTGGATATCGGCTTCCGTATGCATATTGACGATGAGTTAGTCCACTGGAAAGCCTATCTTGGCGCCGGCATTGCCTTAATTGAAAATGAACTCGACATTGATGGCGCCGTACGCAGTGGCAGTGAAACCGGCTATTGGATCAACACAGGCCTCTATTACCGCTACCAACAGCGCTGGAATATCGGCATGGACCTACGCTACTCCAGCGTCATCCAAGGCTTTGAAGATAATGATAATTTATCACCAGCTCACTTTACCTATGGCATGTTTGCAGGATACCATTTCTAAATCATGAATTGCGCACGTATCATACCCCTCTTCTGTTCCCTTGCCTTATTCACTCAATATGGCCACAGTGTAGAAGTGCGCGAATTATCGGAATCCAGACGCTACATTACCGAATCTGATATGAACACGTTTAATGACTGGACCTTTAATGTGATGGGTGCCTTTGGCCTACGCTCATTAAAAGGCAGCGATTTCGCCCCGGTTAATAAACAAAGCAACGCAGGCATTATGTTTGACGCTGGTCGCAAAGAATGGCCCATGCATTTGTGCATTGATTATTTTACGTCCGATGACAGCGGCACCGACAATGGCATTGCCTATGACTCCAGTATCGAAGAGCTCGACTTGGGCCTGCGTTACATCATCGACATCGAAGATCGCCCCATCACTTTAATTGCTGGTTTTGGCTTTGCCCTGATTGATGTAGAAGTAAAAGCAGATAGTGGCGTTTTGCAAACCAATGACGCCATGTCTACTGATGGTTTTTGGCTGGAGCTTGGCTCCTACTACCGCTTTCAAGACCGCTTTTTACTGGGCTTTGACCTACGCTATACCGATGCTCGTGCGCGCCTGAATACTGCTGGCGGTTTAAATGCTGGTGGCTGGCAAACTAATTTCACACTCGGCATGCGCTTCTAAACTGCAGCGCAACTGCACCAAAACCGCAGCTTAAAAGACCCGTTTAAAATGTTGGTGGATTAGGCGGCAATTGCATCGCCGGTACCGTCAGTCCATAATTGTGATCAATAAGCACCACGCCGTCAGGGTTCTGCACTTCCACTCGTAACGTATACGTTTCATCAACACCAGTCAGGCTCGTATTTGCGGGAGCAACATAAGACACAGCATACGACGACCCTGTTTTCGTATGCGCCAATGGCGTCACCGTTAAAGACGGATCAGTGACCCATATATTCACCGTACCAACATTTAAATTTTCAAATACCGCTACATCCACTTCGACGGTGCCACCCACATAACGCATCGGTGTTGCCTCAACAGATTTAATAACCCCCACACTGGCAAAGACCGCACCACCACCACCAGCGCTACTCGACGTTGTACACGCCACGCAACAGCACAAACACACAACAAGCATACCTATTTGTATTAAACGCATCTCTCTATGATCCTTCATTATATTATTGCTTGTTTAGCTGCGTGAACGAACCAGGCCGATGCACCGCAAAACTCATAACTGGATACGGCTGCGCCACTGCCGGAATTAATAAATCTAAATCTGCGTAAGCACGGATCCAATAAGGCTTCCAAGGATCAACCGTTGCCACTGAGCCCGGCATCGTCACGACTGCGGGATCATTGATCGGCACGAGGCTCGCTGCATTCGAATCATACCACCACACATAATCTTCCCCCAAACCAGCTGCGACTGCCTCAGCCAAGGTCATCACCTCATCAGCCGCCGTGCGTACTTGCACCGTATCAACATCCCATGCTACTGAGTCG
>CBDUFM010000703.1:0-2361 GCA_965366325.1 uncultured bacterium | reverse complement strand
AGCTGCCAAATCAGCCTCTCTACCTTTTTCGTACAAAGTCGTGCGTTGCTCAACCGTCATTGGCGTCGCCAAGCGCCACCATAACTGCTGCTTCTCCCACGAACCTGTGTTCTCGACGGGATACCAAGAGCCACTTTCAGGATCGTCCTTGCTCCCTGTTGGCAACGGCACAGCACCGGTCTCACTTACAAACTCATTAAGTGCCGTAGCAACTGTACTAAGCAGAGCACGAGTGCTATTTTCATCACTACTACGCTGCCCTAAGGTGACAAAAGATAGAACCAACGATGCCAGCAAAGCAATAATGCCCATGACCACCAATAATTCCACCAACGTAAAGGCCTGCCTAACTTGTAGCCGGGGCCACGCAGCTTGTGCCGTCATTCCTAGATGTTCACTTCGCCGCATCGTCATATCCTCTAAACTAAACCTATTGCCCTTACCACAGTTTTGACGAATAGCTGTTTTCATACCGGACATAGTTATTCCATAAATATTGTTATGCTTTTGAATTATTGTTATTTATATATACATTCATATCCATATTTATTTATTTTAAAAGCATATATCACATTTTACGTGTTATGTAATTATATATTTGTTATACATTGGCAAATGCCTCACCCTCCTCCAAACAATCAATAATACTACATTCAATCATAATTTACCTAACTAACTCCGCCATGTGCATGCAACTGCCCAATATCGTAACAGGCCATTTCACGAGCACCACTCGGTAACAACATATTATGGCCCATATTACAACAATGCGCCAGAACTGCCCCATAGCACCAACGCAACAGACCCCGATGTCACCCCCCACCAGAATAGACAGACATATCCCTCTTCAGCAGAGCTTACTAAAGCAGGTATTGCTCATCCCGCAGCGCCTTGAGCATACGCTCGGTCCTCTCGAAGGGAGTGCCAAAGCCTAGTTGCATATAGGCAGCAATACGCTCAGCCGAACGCTCTCCGTTGGTATAAAAAAACGGGTAATAGGAATTACCGGCCCACATATTGAGCCCCAATGCGCTGCGCCGCTCAGCGGACATCTGACTAAAGCTCGGAGTTCCAAAATAACGACGATGCAATACCGCAGTATCCGCAGCAACAACTGCGGGATCCGCATAGACTGGATGAAGAAGATTTACCGCCGATCGAAATGCAGACTTAGTCTCTGTTAAATAATGCGCGCGATAAGAATCCACCGTCGCATCGCACTCCTTCTTAAGTATCACCTCTTCCCAAGCGCTGAGATACTTTTCCGTTGCGTCCTTTAGCAAGTGAGCTTCTGCAGCGGCACCGTTGGCAACCGCATCAACCCACACCGCACAAACTCGCGTCGTCATGTTAAACAATTCCCAGTCAATGATATCAAGCGTATCAAAGCTCGTATGCCAATTCTTGCTACAAACACCAACCAACACACAGGGAATATCGATCATCGGGTCCGTTACTAAATTATCATCTAATAAAAAGCCCTGATATGCAAAAGCATCCTCCTTGCCGGATGCCTTAATAATTTCACGCATCAGAAGATTCACAAATGATGGATTCGTTATTGGATTTTCAATAATATCCATTTTACCGCTCTTACTGCCCACCTCAGCGGTCGAATCTATATTAATACCAGCAACAACATTGCGCAGGACATCTTTATGCTCAAAGCAATACGGTACGGTTCCATAAATTTCTGAGGTAAACAAAAAACGGATTCCACGCTTGGGCTTAGTCCCCGCAAACGAACGCGCTATCTCCATCATACTTGCGCCACCTGATGAATTATCATTGGCGCCCTGTTCGTATAAATGGCCCGTAACAAACACTTCCTCTTCGCACTGCCCAGGAATAAATGCCTCGACAACAGGAAGCGTGCCATCGTAACTACGCGTTTGAATATCTATTTCTAATTCCACCTGCTCGCCAGCTTCTAGACGTGCACGCAGGCGCTTGGCCTGATTAACACTGAGTGACAAAGCTGGACAGTCCGTATCCGCCTTGGTCATCGACCATAAACCCGGATCGTCAGACCACGCATTCACCCAGCGCACGGCATCATCCATGTCGTCGGCAATTTTATTAGCAAACAGCAAGGCAACCCCACCACCTGCAATAAATTGCTTTTTAATAGCCTGTGGAGCAAATCCGCAGAGTGCTATCTTCCCCTTACAATCGCAGTCCGCCACATCACTGGGGGAATCCAGATACACTAAATCGGCGCGCACACCACCAACTGGCGTTGCCCCCGATCCCATGACCATAGCGGTCGGCACCGCTTCATAATCAACCAAAAGCTCACCCGACGCAAGATCAAGCAGACGCGCTGCATCCGCATCCCAAGCCTGTGGCATGATCCAATCA
>CBDUFM010000702.1:0-2362 GCA_965366325.1 uncultured bacterium | reverse complement strand
TGCTTTATAAAAAAGGCACTTACGGAGCATAAACCGGAAAAAGTGATCGTATTCAGCCGTGATGAGCTGAAACAATGGGAAATGCGACAGATGGACCCTGTCTTTGACAGCGACCGAATTCGCTACTTTTTGGGCGATGTACGTGACAAGGACCGTTTGATGCGTGCCTTTCGTGGGGTGGATCTCGTTGTACATGCAGCGGCCTTGAAGCAGGTGCCAGCCGCTGAGTACAACCCGACAGAATTTATTAAGACCAACATTCATGGTGCGATGAATATTATTGATGCCGCGATTGAGCGTGATGTCCAACGTGTGATTGCGTTGTCGACTGATAAGGCGGCCAACCCGATTAATTTGTATGGCGCGACCAAGCTGTGTAGTGATAAATTATTTGTAGCCGGTAATTCCTATGTTGACCGCGGTGGCGTGCCTAAATTCTCAGTAGTACGTTATGGAAATGTGCTCGGTAGTCGTGGGAGTATTGTACCGCGTTGGCGTGAAATGATAAAAAATGGCGCCGATCATTTGAGTGTAACTGATGAACGCATGACGCGTTTTTGGATAACGATTAACGATGCCGCTGAATTTGTGGTTAATAATTTTCGACGCATGCTTGGTGGTGAAATATTCGTCCCGAAAATACCGAGCATGAAAATTTTAGATCTCGCACGGGCGATGGATCCCAATATCGAAGTTAAGATAATGGGCATCCGGCCTGGTGAGAAGCTGCATGAATTAATGATCGGCGAAGATGATGCACGACATAGTTGTGAGTTTAATGACTATTATGCGATTGCCCCTGAGGCCTCTGTGAGTTCACATACGGCTTCGATGCTGGCCCTGCAAGACATGGGTGGTAAGGCCGTGGCTGATGGTTTTGAGTATGCGAGTGACAGCAATGATCAGTGGTTGTCGCAGGAGGCTTTGCAGGAACTGCTCGCCAGCATAGGTTAGGACCATGAATATTGTTGCTATTATACAGGCGCGCATGGGCTCAACGCGTTTACCCGGAAAGGTCATGCGTGAAATTTGTGATCGCGCAATGGTGTTGCATGTCATTGACCGCGTCAAACGCGTCAAAAAAATTAATGCAGTGTGCATGGCCTGTACAGATACATCGGCAGATGATTTATTGGTTTCTTTAGTACGTCGGCAGAGTGATGTCACTATTTATGGTGGCTCTGAACACGACGTGCTCGACCGCTATTATCAGGCGGCGGTGATGATGGAAGCCGATGTGATTATTCGCATTACCGCAGATTGTCCGCTGATTTCCCCGCAAGTTATTGAGCAGGTTTTGGATACCTACCTGAGCTGCGCTGATGATGTGGATTATGTGTCGAACACCTTGGAACGTAGTTTTCCGCATGGCTTAGACTGTGAAATTATTTCAATGGCGACCCTAGGGCTAGCACATACAGAAGCGCGTGAAGAGCCTGATCGTGAGCATGTGATGCCGTTTTTATGGCGTCAGCCGCAGCGCTTTCGCCTCAAGAATGTCGCTCACAGCAGCGATTTAAGCCACTATCGATGGACCGTAGACACAGCAGATGATTTGAAATTAGTGCAGAAGATCTATAATCATTTATATCCGCAGAATCCTTACTTTGAATGGCAAGACGCCTGTGCTTTGATTGAGGCACACCCAGAGTGGCTTGATATCAATGCTCATATCAAACAGAAACAATTGGGTGAATAATTAGATGCGTATAGGAAATCGTACGGTTGGGGCTGGTCATCCCTGCTATATTATTGCAGAATTATCGGCAAATCACAATGGTGATAAGAACAAGGCATTAGAAATTATTCACGCGGCCGCAGAAGCCGGCGCTGATGCGATTAAATTGCAGACCTACACGGCAGAAACCATGACGATTGATCATGATAGCGATGAGTTTCGCATTCAAGGTGGGCTTTGGGACGGTTATTCATTGTATAAATTGTATGACGAGGCGCATACACCTTGGGAATGGCATGCGGAATTATTTGCAGCAGCTCAGAAACATGGCATTGATTGTTTCAGTTCACCCTTTGATGCGACGGCTGTAGATTTTCTGGAAACCCTCGATCCGCCGGTGTATAAATTAGCTAGCTTTGAAATTAATGATCACGAATTAATAAAAAAAATAGCAGCTACCGCGAAGCCGATCATTATGTCCTGTGGTATGAGTACCGAAGCAGAAATCAAAGCTGCGGTGGAGGTGGCACGTGCACATGGTTGTGCAGAGGTGGCGGTCTTAAAATGTGTGTCGTCCTATCCAGCCAACCCGCAAGATTTTAACTTGCGGAGCATTGTTGCGTTAAACCAGCATTTTGGCGTCGTCGCTGGTTTATCAGATCATAGCATGGGATCGACCGTTGC
>CBDUFM010000701.1:0-2364 GCA_965366325.1 uncultured bacterium | reverse complement strand
CAAGCTCTTACAACATTCCCCCAGATCCAACACTGGGTTAATATACCACTTCAAAAACACCCTGCTCATCCACTCCCCACAGGGGTAAGTACCGTAGGTCATTTAGCTAGCCTCAGCAGCAGCGATACTCCATAGCAAAAGCCATCTAAGCGCCTAGTATCGCACCCCAGATGACTGAAGCACGAACTTTTGAAGAGACAATGGTTGATGCCTTTGTGCATACCGGACTTAAAAAGCGCTACATTGGCCCTATGCAGGTTGATCGCATGCGCGAGATGGTTAATGAGCGCCAACTGCGCACTATAGATGACCTACGTAATTGGCTGCAGATGGGCGAAGGCATGAGCCCCAAGCTAGGCCGCGCCCTACTTAACATCCTGCCCCCTCGCGATAAAGAAACCATTGGTAAATACAAAACCGTCACCCATCTTGCTGATGGCGGTATGGGCAGCGTTTGGCTCTGTGCGGATCCAGACGACAACAGCATGGTCGTCCTCAAAACATTACGCGGCAATTTATCGACACAGAGCGACGAATTCGGCTTACGCTTTGAACGCGAAGCACGCATTATGCAATCGCTCAAACATGACAATACCGTGTGGTGTCTCGATGCCGATAAAGCGCAAGACGGCAGCCATTTTATGGTGCTAGAGTTCATTGAAAGCGGTGATCTCAAAGACCTGACTGAGCAGTTTACACGACTCACGGAAGCACTTTCACTGTGTATTATTTACCAAGTGGCTTGTGGCTTATGCGTTGCTGATAAATTAAATTTAATTCATCGTGATATCAAACCGGCAAATATTTTCATTTGCAAAAATGGCTGCGCGAAACTAGCAGATTTTGGTATCGCCAGAAGCACCGAAGAAAACCGCACCATGCTGACCATGCAAGGTGCCCTGGTTGGCAGTCCCTTATACATGTCGCCAGAACAAGTCTTTGCTGATGCAGATCTTGATATTCGCAGTGATATCTATGCACTTGGCTGTGTTTTATTCTACATGCTTACCGGCAAGCCGCCCTATACGTCGAGTGGTCACCTCCAAGAAGTCTTACACATGCACTGTGAAGCCCCCATACCAGACGTACGTGAAACGCGCCCTGAGATCTCAGACGCAACCCAAGCAATTATTGAAAAAGCCATGGCCAAAGAACGCAGCGATCGCTACGACACGCCGGTTGCCATGCTCCCTGACATCGCTAACGCCTTGGCTGAGCTCGGCCTCAAAATTAGTTCCCACGAAACCGAATTTGGTCCGGCCAGTCCAAGCGCCGAAAAAGCGTCTTCGGATTTAATTGCTGCAATGATGGCACAAATCCCCGAAGAAACCATTGCACAAAACCTCAATATATTAAATGAAAACAACAGCAGTGATAATGATGCCACTATTGCCGCTAATTTCTCAGGCAGTGATGATGCCACTATTGCCACTGACTTAAACTCGGGGGCAAATGACGACCTCACCATCGCAGCCGATTTAAGTAACAGTGCGGATGTTGATGTTGATGAAACACTCGCTGCAAATTGGAATGCTGATACCTTAGCTGCTGGGACCGATGCATTTGCCGCTGCCGACAGTGAAAGCGATGTTACCTTAGCGGCCCAATAATACGACTCAAAAAACACCAAATAATTTTGTCGATACTTTATTGGCCGCTGGCAGTCCGGACGGTCGACCAGCCACGGATATCACATTAACCGAAAAACCTGCAAAAAACCAACGTATTGAGGGCGACATCAACACAGCACTTAATTGTCCATGGATTAATTTAATGGCGAGCAACCCCGGCGAGCCAATGGCATTCATGCTGTTCGCAAAACACGACCTTTTGATGGGTAAACTGCGCGATGCACCGATTGATATCTGCCTCCGTAATTATCCCGTGCCCATCCATAAAGCCGCCTGCCAGCGCATCAGCAGACAACATCTACGCGTCACCTATGACCTACACGCCAAATCCGTTAATTGCATGGATATTGGCAGCGGCAACGGCAGCTTATTCGAAGGCATGGCACTAGCCCCTCATAAACCTCAACCCATCCCTATCGGTAGCAAAGGCCATTTATTAATTGCCGATGCGGTCGAATTAGATGTCGAAGCACATAGCTGTAGCTCCATTCCCGTCTATCGCCTCGATGGCACCGAGCCCTCTAGTAAGCAAAATGCTTTTGGTATTGATACCCACCACGCAGCAGACGTCATTACATTGAGTCGGCCCAGCAACCGTCCCGAGCTAGCCTATGCCATGGTTCTCAGACAAGTCAGCATTGGTGGATCGCAGGCACATTTAAAAATAAATGGTGTCGGCGATGGCATTCTCTACGAATTCGCTTTATTCAATGGACGATGGATTTGGCGCAAT
>CBDUFM010000700.1:0-2364 GCA_965366325.1 uncultured bacterium | reverse complement strand
GCTAAAATGCATGCGCCCACAAAGCACCGTGTCGTAACCCGCAGCACCACAACTATGAGCAACCGTCGCCACCTCACTCGGCATGATATTTTGATTGCCAAAGACCCCCGTACTACTTGGCAAACGCCCCGTCATAAAGGAGCAACGTGCTGGCACACAAAGCGGTGAGCTGGTCACACATGCTGAAAAACGCGTGCCATCGGCAGCAAGCGCGTCCATATGCGGCGTCTCAACAATCTGATCACCGGCACAAGACATCAAACGTGCGGTGTGCTGATCTGACATAAACACCAATATATCGGGCTGTTGTGATGATTCATTTGACATAGCTCGCTCCTCATGCGCTGGTGAATCCCAAACTAAGCCGTTTGAGATGTATATCTTATGATTATTTACATAAGTTATATATCAAACATACTGAAACCATGAGCCGCCAGCTAATCACCTGTTTGCCCGCGCGAGGAGTTGAACATTTTACGCAGATCTGCAGTCATCGACGGCGCCAAGCCGAACCACCGATGCGGTCGATGCAGCACCCTGATTGTCTCGAGCTGGTCTATGTGAGCAGCGGGATGCAATACCGAGCGTGCAACGGATTTAATTATCCGCTCAGTGGCGGCCAAGCGATTGCCATTCAAGCCGGGCAGCGACATTCAACCGGAATTATGCCGCAAGGCACGGGGCAGGTTTATTGGCTACATCTCGCTATCAATTCCAAAAAACCTTTACTTGGCTTAAGCAAGGCTGAATCGCAGTATATTATTCACAGCCTTCAACAACTGGAGCACCCGGTTCTTCAATTAGGAAAATCCTGTCAGCATTTTTTTGACACTATCATACGACATGCCCGCCTAGATGCATCTGCGCAAGATATATTGGCCATTCGTCACGCTCTGCTCAGCATCATGCAAGCAGTATTGCACCCTGAAAAAAGCACCAAAGAACAAAAGGACAGTGCCCTCGCTATTTTACTGCAGCACCCACAACTCTGGCCCCATCCGGATATGCTCGCTCATCAAGCCGGCATCTCCCTTTCGCGGCTACGTGCGCGCTGCAAGGAAGAAACGGGCATTAGTCTCGGCGATTATTTATTACATTTACGCATTCAAGAAGCAATGAAGCGCCTAACTCATCAACCAGAGCTGAGTATTACCGACATCGCCCTCGATCTAGAATTCTCATCTTCTCAATATTTTGCAACTGTTTTTAAGCGCTATACTGCGTTAATGCCTTCGCAATTTCGCAATGAATTAGATAGCCCCGAAGGCAAACGTCGCCTGCTTAAACTTGGCTTACAATAAAAACAAAAAAGGCCAGCTCATCGAGCTGGCCTAGTAAATTATTGTAAGCATTATTTACGCTTTGGGTTTCCAGGTAATCGTCCCAGTATCTTGTGTACCGCGTGTGGTTTCTTTATGCGTACCGGTAAAGACAGCTGCCTTACAGGCGCCATCAAAGGTAAAGGTGCGATCTTGGTTATCCGCTTTCACCGTACCCTTAAGCGCACCATCTTTGAGCGAGCCCTCTGCTGATCCGCTGTACACTCGCTGGTCTTTACCCCAATTAAAATAAAATTTCACATCATATTTGTCTTTAGTTTCAGTTTTTGAAAACACTGCCTTAACGCTGTGGGTTTTAGTCTTTTGATGCGACCACACAAAGGTTCCCTCTGCAGTATACGCAGCTGCTTTCTCTGCAGATTGAACGGAAACGCTGCACAACAGACATGCTGCGACAGTAAGAAGGGAAAGCAAAAGACGCATGGCCAAGTTCCTTATGGCTTTGTAAGAGATTAAAAACTAGATGTCATTCAGATCTATGGGGTCGATCCTGCTCTTATGCTAACAGGCTCGTTTCCAAGCGCAAAGCGTAAGCTTGCCTGATTACAGCAAGAGACGCATCCAATTCTCATATTTAAACATTTGTAAATATGAGACTTAGATAAAAACTGCTCAATCCTCCGCTTGGCAAACCACCTCACTGTGGCAAATCCATACAGCTGCGACGATATTGGCTTGGTGCCTGAGCGAAGGCCCGCTTAAAGACCCGATTAAAATATGCCTGACTCTGAAAACCGCATTCACTGGCAATGCGAGCGATGCTCATTTCCGGTTGTCGCAATAAAGATTGTGCCAACTGTAAACGTAAGCGTGTTAAATAGCGCATCGGTGCAATTCCAGTTGCAGCCATAAATACATCATGAAAGCGCGTCGCTGATAAATGACAGACAGCCGCCAAATCGTCGCGCTGCAGATCTACGGCAATATGCAGATGCATAAATTTAATCACTCGCTGTACACGATCATCGGTCGACATCGCATGCACCGGCTTCTCTGTGATAAACGCCGATAAACTACGCATAAC
>CBDUFM010000699.1:0-2369 GCA_965366325.1 uncultured bacterium | reverse complement strand
TTAGATGAGCACCAGCGTGATTCGGCTATAGAGATGCTGAAAAGGGTGGAGTTTCAGGTCATTGGATATCTGTGGACTGTAAGAACGCAGCATCTAGTGAATGAGTTAACTGAATCTGTTTATAGAAAAGCGGGAGTGAATAACAAATCAAGTTGTCTGTCATTCATGGATCCTATATCTAGAGTGGCAGATTTTAGTCTGAAGAAAATTAAAAGCGGGGTGTTGTCCAGGGAGCCTGGTGCTCATTGGTATTTATGCTTTGGATATACTCTTGATGCTGAACACGGCATTTCATGCTATATAAAAGACGATGGAGCAATTTTGACAGAAGGACTTAGCCCCGCCTTGATTCTCCCCGAAAATGATTTGAGGGAAAAGTTTGAAGCTGCTTTGGCGATATGTAAGTCCGAAAGAGAGCGGCTTAAAATATTTAAGCGAAATGTTGGGACGAGCTGGCGAAGGGTTTTGAGGGAAAAGGGCGCTTGCCCTTCCGGTGCACTTTTAAAATACGTTGATATTGTTTTCCCAAGAGAGCTTAGGAGGTTAACGATTCGTGTTTGCTTCGACCATAATATTAATGGTGTTGGAAACTGTTATTATGAATGCACGCATTCGGATGGGAGTTATTCTATGGCAAGTGCGGGTATGGATCCAATTTGTGATCACTTGCTTGGGCAAATCTCAGAAAATAGAAGTGTTGGATTATCGCCGGGCACGTCCTTCAAGTATTATCGCATTGATGCTGAAGGTGATAGGATTAGTTTGTTTGTTGGAGAGAGTGTCGATAGTACAGGTCTTGTTAAAACGCATGAACGCAGTGATTCAGGTGACAATCTGGATTGGTCATGATTTTGTATGGAAGTGAGGTTGATCTAAGCTGTGACGGTGTATTTATTGTCTTCCACCGGCGTACTTTTCATGAGTTGTTGTAGATTTTCATATTCATGCGCGGCGTTTGTTACTGCAGCTAGGGCGGCTGCCGTGTATCCTAGAGGTGGACAGGGCTCTTTGTTTTGAGTGATTCGACGATTGCTTCGTAGAGTTCCATGCTGGCAAGACAATCTGCGCCGGTGCTGACTGGTGTGTCGGTGCCTTTAATGCTGTTGACGAAACAATTAATTTCATTTTGGTGGCCGGTTGCATTGCCGCCGTCACCACCAGCAGTGCTAAAATTACCTTGTTTGTATTCGACGATTTTATGGTGTTCGTAGATCTTCCAGCTGATCGAGTCACTGATGCTCATCCATGAATCTTCGCCCGTAATTTCAATGTTTTCTTCGGCTAATCCACGACGATGGCCGCAAAATGCAAAGCTGGCTGTTGCGCCGTTTTTAAAGCTGAGTGCAATGTTATAGGTATTTGCTTCGGGGCTAAGGGTGAAGACCGTTGCCGCAGGTCCATAGAGGTAGACGGCAAGGTCGATGGAGTGGATACAGTAATCGAGTAAAAAGTCACTGCGTGGGGTATCGTTGCTGTAAGGACCGAAGCTGCGAAAAATACTCATGCTGCTCGGTTTGCCAAAGGCATCGCTGTTAATAAATTCTTTGGCGCGACGAAAACATTCTGAGTAGCGTTTTTTAAATGCACACATGTAGACTTGCTGGGTACGTTTTTGTACGTCGATCAATTCTTTTAATTGGTCAATGGTTTCGGCGGCAGGCTTTTCGGTGTACACAGCAAGGCCGGCCTCCATAACTTTTTTGGCACCAATGGGATGGTAGCCCGGCCCGACACAAATTATGACACCATCAAGTTTTTCTTTGGCCAGCATTTCGTCGGCATCTGTATAGACCGTGCCGCCATATTGTGCGGCACGCTCGGTGGCCTTTTCTTTATCTAAGTCACAAACCGCCACTAATTGTGCGCCTGCTTTGGCAATACGTGGATAAATTTGTCGCCCGGATAAACTGCCGGCTCCAATGATGGCTAAACGAATAAGTGACATAGCGGTACTTTCTAGTGATCAGTGTTGCATTGATGTAATGGTATCGGTGTTTGTCTAGACGCTGGCTAGCTGTGCTTCTGTAACTTTTTCAAAGCTACGTTGGCCGGTAGGATAGAGGACGATCATCTCGCAGTCTACGTCACCATCATTAATCGCATGATGAGCTTGGCCAGGTACGAGATGTAGGACATCGCCTTTATTGAGGCGGACTTCATGGTCGCCGCAGAAATGGCGGCAGCTACCGTTCTGAATAATAATGACTTCGTGGTCTGAGGGATGCTGATGTGCTGGATTCGCACAGCCGGGTTTAATACTTACAAAGCCGACTGTTTGCTGAGAATTATTAACAATGTCTTTATTGCTGAGCCAATGCAGGCTGCCCCAGCTGGCTTCGATTTTGTGCGCATCATCTTTGTGGAAAACG
>CBDUFM010000698.1:0-2369 GCA_965366325.1 uncultured bacterium | reverse complement strand
TTTGCTCCCATCATCAGCATGTTCGAGGCGGCGGGGATCATCGCAATCACCAGCGCATCGGCGTTGCCGTGGCCTCAGACCCCTGTGGCAGTTTTGAACGCCTGGCTAAACCCGTGTTGGACATAGGGCCATCGGGTGCATGGGATGATCTCATGTGCAGCAACCCGTCTTGTGCACAAATGCCCGACGGTCGTTTTATCATGATTTACAAGGCCGTTTCCAGTGAAGGCACTGCGCCCAACTACGGGGCTGTTCGACATGGGGTTGCCTTTGCCGATTCTCCGCTCGGGCCATTTATCAAACACCCGGATCCAATTTTTGAATGCAGTGGCAATGCCTTTTTCGCCGCTGAAGACCCCTTTGTCTGGGTACAACAGAATAAGCTCTACTGCATCTTAAAAGACATGGGTACAAATTTTAGCCCGCATGAACGTGCCTTAGTTATATTTGAATCAGACGATGGCATCGATTGGCAACTCGCCGCGGAGCCTGTTCTCATGACGCGTAGCGTAAAGCAAACACATGGCGAACCTATTGCATACAGCCGCCTAGAACGTGCGCAGTTATATATAGAAAACGGCAAACCCATGGCGCTGTGCCTAGCAGCAAAACCTCATCATGACCGCGATGAAAGTTTTAATATTCAGTTACGGGTGACGCCATCAAACTGAAACACCTATTTAAGCGCAGTGCGTATGCCTGCCTCATCTGCGCAGCATTAATTCTCGTTCACCTGATCACGGTTTCTTTAAGCTGCCTAGCCCTTGGCTCATCACTATTTGATCACTTGAGCGTATTGCTGATGATTTGGCTCGTTGCTGGATTCTGCCATCTGCAGCCCGCTTATTTAATCGTGCATTGGTACCAAGAGAACCCACATCGTAGGACAGCTTTTTTCTCACTGCTCAGTGTCTATGGTGTTTTTATTATTGGCATCAGCATTTACCTGACGCTACGAATATGCGCGCTACCTTGAGGCGCTCATGGCCTTTGTTTGCTGAGTGCGCCGAATATTAAGTTGCAGAATATTTCATGCGTAGGACCTGCTGCCCCGTTGGCTCGTGGAGTTTTTCTTCTAACAACACAAAACCGTAGCGGTCATAAAAGGTTCGGCCAATTGTGTTGACTTTAAACACCTCAACCTCTAGGTCGCCATGTAGTTCTTGCGCCTTGTCCATGAGCGCCGTACCGATGCCCTGTCCATGATAATCGGGCAATAGGAAAATTGCGCCCACCTCATTACCCATAAGCGCAATAAACCCGCACACCGTTCCGTCTATTTCCGCAACCCACGTATCCGTATTCGGCAGGTACAAGTCTTCGACGTTCTTCCGCTCCTGCGCAAGGAAGTCATCAGTCATAAATGGATGCGCTAATCGCGTGGCCGCTTCCCAAGAATCGAGTACGGACAGTAAATCTGAGGTATTATAAGGCCTTATCATCATATTCATTTCCATTGCAACTGAGGTGCTTATTTGGTACAGCCATGAGACTACGCAGGCTCAGACTACAAAGACTTAAACGCCTCAATGGCTGCCTGACGCGTGCTTTTGCAGTCGACGATTGGCTCGGGATACTTAAGATCTTTGCTTAACTCCGCTGGGGCTTTGTGTGGCTCGTGTATATGTTTTTTACTCAGGCCTTGCAGCTCTGGGACATATTTCTTGATATATTCACCGTCTGGATCAAAGCGCTGACTTTGGCTGTAGGGGTTAAATATACGAAAATACGGTGCCGCGTCTGTGCCGCTGCTAGCCGACCACTGCCAGCCGCCGTTGTTTGAGGCGAAATCGGCATCGCATAAATGTTGGTTAAAAAAGCGCTCGCCCCAGCGCCAGTTTAAAAATAAATTCTTGGATAAAAACATCGCAACTACCATGCGCACACGGTTATGCATCCAGCCAGTTTGTACCAGCTGACGCATGCCGGCGTCGACAATCGGTATGCCCGTACGACCTTCGCACCATGCTTGGTAATGTTCTTGGTTTTCTGACCAGCGAATGGTATCCGTGGCACGCTTAAATGCGTGTCCACGACAGACATGCGGAAAGCCAAATATGACGTGGCGATAATATTCGCGCCAGACTAATTCGCTGATCCATATTGAAAGGCCTTCTTGGCCATGCTGGTCTACACCAGAAAATGCTTCGCCGTTAGCTTGCAGGGCTGCGCGTAAACACTGGCGCGGGGAAATGACACCGATTGACAAATACGCAGCAAGGGCACTCGTTCCGTTCAGCGCCGGAAAATCACGCTGGTCTTTGTAAGCAGCCGCAGATTCTTGGACAAAGCGTTCAAGCATCTCCTCCGCTGCACCTTCACCTGTTTTCCAATGAGCAAGCGCGGCAGGATTCAATCTGTATCCTGCC
>CBDUFM010000697.1:0-2372 GCA_965366325.1 uncultured bacterium | reverse complement strand
GCAAATCTGTGCCCCATAATGTTGATTCGATTTCAACACCTAAGACCGAACAGAAGGTCGGTAGAAAATCTAAATGCGATACCAGCGCTTCACTAGAGCCATTTGGAATTCCTGCACCGGCAAACAAAAGCGGAATATGCGTAGTCTCTTCATAAAAGCTGCTGTGCTTAGTCGTCATCCGCCGAGCACCCATATTATCACCGTGATCAGCACTTAAACAAATCACCGTTTGTTCTAACTGACCGCTGGCTACTAGAGCATCAAATATTTCACCGAGCTGACGATCAAGCATTTCAATATAATGATAATACGCTGCTAAATATTGCTGAAAGCGTAAGGGCTCCCACTGCGTCGCTTGTTGCTGACGATTATGCGTACAGCACAAATACTGAACCGGTAAGGGCCGCGATGCCATATCATCGACTTCAAAGTTTGGTGGCAGCGGCGGCAAGTCACCAATAGCATTTTCTGCCAAGCTGGCCGCATGGCCTGTGAAACCACAAATATTATGTGGATTATAAAAATCCAAAATAACCGCAAAGGGATCGTCACCGACGTCTTTAAAAAAGTTAGTCGCCTTTTCACAGGTATCGATATCGCGAAAGCTGTCATAATTATAGGCATACACGTCACTAGCGATGTCTTCGCGGTCTACGTTCGGTATGATATCAAATCCACGCAAAGAACCCGCGTCATGCGTTTTACCAAAATGCACGCATTTGTAGCCTGCATCACTTAAGCGGTCGCCTAGACTCGGCATGGATGCCGGTAAATCCGGATTAGTCAGCAGTCCAGCATTACTCATGGCCTTGGTTTGATGCGGGAAATGACCAGACCACATCGCGCTGCGTGCAGGTAAACATAAGGGGCAAGCGGTGTAGGCATTTTCAAATACAAAACCCTGCTCAAAGAACTTATCGATATGTGGTGTTTTAACGTGTTCATTGCCATAAAAAGGTAAAGCACGAAAACTTAACTGATCTGCAATAATAACGACTAAGGACTTTTTCATGTATACCACCGTAAGCTGCACGGCTCGACAGGGTTCTCGAACGGAACACCTTGAGCACGCGATTCAATATACGTTTTCTTAACTTGATAATACCATTTACCCTGCTGATCGACCTCGCCGACATACATCATTTTATCGCTCGGGCTATTTCCCTCGGCCTGTTTGGTAAAGGCACCAACATCTTGCGCCATAAAGCCACGGCCCAAATAGCGCAATACCCATTTAAACCAATTTAAATAATGGCCTTTGGGAAAATAGAGGTACTGGGTAAACTGTACTTCTTTTTCAGTAATCGGCGTCAAGCATGTCAGCGCTATCATTTCGCGCTCTGGGCTACGAATGCATTCAATACGATAACCAGGCAATAAAAAGGTGATCTCGGTTGATAAATTACCACCAACCGCTTTGAGACCCTTTGAATTAGCTGACGGCGTATGTGCCATCATTTGAAAGCCGATGCCCCATGGCTGAAACGGCTTTTCTTTCATTTTGCGATCCGCCTTCGATCGCCACCACCACGACTTATGCACGTAGGGCACATGTGCAGGGTCTAATAATCCAAAGGCAGCATTATCAATATCGCAGGGCAGCGTCGGATTATCTATACGGAAAAATTCACCCTCAAAATCTGCATACGGCATGTCCATAAAGGCCGGCTTTTCTGCCGGCGATTTATGCGGTGCTTCCGGCATAAAAACAAAAATCAATCCGTTGCGTTCTTCAACATGATAGGCGGGCGTTTTTATTTTGCAGACGTCAATTTTATCATGCTCAGTTAAGGCAGGAATCTTCTGACAGGTGCCCTGCTTGTCAAAGCACCAACCATGATAGGCGCACATTAACTCTTTGCCATCAAAGGCACCGTAGGACAGTGGCATACCACGATGTGGACAGCGATCTTCCAGCGCAACCACTTCACCGCTATTTAAACGCAAAAAAACCACTTGTTGATTTAATAACTTTTTTCTGATTTTTTGGCCACGCTTCAGATCTACGCTGGCAAGCGCCATATACCATAAATCATAAACAAAGGCATCAGCAAGAGTATCAGCAGTAGGCATGGTCTGATATCCTCAAGCGAGGAGATGATGAGTCAATCGCAGGTAGCTGCGGTGTCTGCATGCATGCGTTTATAGAATGCGTTTAGAGAATGCGTCGCTAGGGCACTTCGGCAATAAAACAGGCGCGTTTAGGTGCTGGATGGCCCTCGATAGTTTTACTGGGATCCTTGGGGTCTAGGAAATCACTTAAGGATTCCCATTCCATCCACGCCGTTTTTCGCTGCTCATCACAGGTTGTCAGCGTAGCATCTACACAGCGCACCTGTTTTAAACCGCAGCGCTCAAGGCCACGCAGCATA
>CBDUFM010000696.1:0-2380 GCA_965366325.1 uncultured bacterium | reverse complement strand
CCATGAAAGCCTTAACACCATTTATAAAGATACCTACCCAGAAACCTTTGCACCAGAAATTGATCCTGCTTATATCTATTGCGGTCCACATAAACTAGAAGACAAGCTCCCAGGTGACGAACAGTTTAGTATTGGTAGTGCGCTCCTTTCACCGACCCGCACCTACGCCCCCTTAATCAAAGAAATTATCGCAGCTGTTCCAGCCAAAGAACTGCATGGCTTCGTGCACTGTTCCGGTGGCGGCCAAACCAAAATAATAAATTTTGGACCCGGCGGCATGCGTTATGTAAAAGACAATGTGTTGCCGACACCGCCTTTATTTAAAATGCTGCAAGCATCGACCGGACAATCATGGTCAGAAATGTATAGCGTCTTTAATATGGGTGCACGCCTGGAAGTCATCCTCCCTGAGGCACATGCTGATACCTGCATTGACATAGCGCGCGCCTGTGGCATCGATGCACAACGCAGTGGATTTGTTGAAGCAAGTGGCTCGGCCAAAAACGAAGTACACATTCACGGCGAAGGCGGAGTCCACACTTATACATGAGTCACGCATGAGCACGGAGAAACAGCCTGTTGATTCCCAAGCAGCAGTGGATGTGCAACGCCTGAATAAACGTTTAGGTGGTCGACTCATTTTAGAACAAGTACATTTTCAAGTTCCCAAGCATTGCATTTGCGGCCTACTTGGTCCGAACGGAGCTGGTAAAACAACACTGTTGCGCTGTATGACGGGATCACTCAACGCAGACTTTGGCCGCTGCCTGATCAATGGTAAAGACAGCAGCTATGACCCCAGTGTCTACCAAGAATTCGGCTTTTCCCCAGATATCCCTACGCTTGAGCCAGCACTACGCGTCGAAGAATACCTTAACCTCCACGCACATTTACGTGGCATTCCTAGTGCTGACATCAATGAGCGCATCGATAACTGCCTAGAAAAAGTTAAATTAAGCGACCGGAAAAGATATTTAATTAGCGCCCTCTCGCGTGGACAAAGCAGCCGCCTTGCCTTAGCGGAAGCCCTACTGCATAATCCAGCGGTTTTATTTTTAGATGAACCCACGGCTGGTCTTGATCCTGCGCAAGTAGTAAACCAACGTACCTTATTACAGGACCTCGCCAAAGAGCACTGCGTTATTGTCGCAACCCATAATCTGGCAGAGGCGCAAGCCATCTGCGATCAATTGGTGGTCTTAATTCAAGGACGTATTCGCTATCAAGGCAGCGTCGAAGAACTCGCTGGAGATAATGAGCTAGAACAAGCCTACTTAGAATTAGCAGGACATGGCGCGTGAATAGCTCTCTCCGTCAATGCCTAGCGATTGCCCGCAGTGAATGCTTACGCATGGCGACCAGCCCTGCTTGGGCCATTCTCTTATTTTTATGGACCCTCGTCTGTGGCTTATTTTTCCAAATAGTCATAAATTATGCTGCGGCCAACGCATTGCCCGTCGGCGAAACGCCAATGAGCTATTTCTTCCGTACAGCGCCATTTCTTTTACCGCTACTTTTAATTGTTTTCGTGCCCCAGTTAACCATGGATGTGGTTGCTGGCCGACGCGAGCGTGGACGCATGGAACATCTCTTAATTAGTGGCATGCATCCTGGTGCTTTGATTGCTGGCGCTTTTATTGCCATTTGCGGACTACTATTATTACTTCTGATACCACCGCTCTTATTTCATGGCATTGTTGCGATGCATGCTGATCCTGACTTTGGTAAAACCTGCAGTGCTCTGTGCTCACTCTTATGCATAGGCGCGAGCATTGCTGCCTTAGGGCTCTCCGTTAGTTGTTGGGCCCCCAACCGCTTATCGGCCAGTTTAATTGCCGTCAGCATTGGTATGGCCTGGTGGATTATTGATGTCTTTGGTCAACAGATTGACCAATCTGATAATTGGGAAACATGGCGCGCCTCCTTGGCCATGGCACTCACCATTTATGATAGCGCTAGCGGTTTACTCGAACCACGACTCTTATTGGGCTTTGCCTGCATCACTATCAGCCTCCTTTATATTGCACGCTGTGGACTTGATTGGCAACGCTTCCCGCGTGCTCGTGTCTGCAGCGCTGTCCTCGCACTCATTATTGGATTTGTTTTGATTGCGCATATTCAATCTTGGCGCAGTCGCTGGGATATGACCTCTTATCAAACTCACAGCATCCATCCAGAAACGAAACAACTCTGCGAAGCAGTCATCAGCAACGGTGGCCTGCACGTCACACTCGCATCGACACCCGGTATGCGCAGTGACCCTATCGATGGACCAATTTATGAACGCTGCAGGCATCTCTTTCAACGTCTAGAAAATAGCGGTCTCGTCTTTGATGAGATGGACCCTGCCTTAGATCCCAATGGCTCCATGCAGTTAACC
>CBDUFM010000695.1:0-2381 GCA_965366325.1 uncultured bacterium | reverse complement strand
GCGATGATTATTGATGCTCTTTTACAATAAAATGACGTCCTGTTTAGAAGCCCTTCGAAAGACATGGTCTTCGATTTTGAACTGTTTTGAATTATTTCACGGGAGGTGATTGATGACTGTCCGATCGATTCCCTGATGATGCTGCATTGGTTGTAGCGCAGTGTTGCGATGTCGGGTGATTCCATCCAGCTGTCGACTGGATTAAATAATCTATTCGTTATTTGTGGAATATATTACAATGGCGCTTGTTTCCTAGCCTGACTATTGGGCCGCTTATGCTTGTGATGCCACTATTGAATACAGGCAATGTGTCTACTGAGAATTAGGTCGGTCTTGCGCCGGATGGGAATTGATTGTGCGCTATTAATTTATTCATATGCATCATCTTTTTAGAATATTATGTATAATCTATGAAGCTCTAAACAAATACCTTGTCGTACATAAGTGTCTTAAGCGCAGTCCCTGTTTGGTATCGCTGAGCGAATTATAATGCTATCGACCTGCTGGCAGCCCATTTTCCAAGCTAAAAGCAGGTCCTAAGTTCATTTGAATTTGCGGTCTGCTGTACTTGTGTAGCAAATGTGTGTTTCTATACAGGTGCTTAGGTTGTGTTCGCTAAAACTAATAGCGCTGTGGTTTTCTATTCTAGGGCCTAGGAGCACTGTTTCGCTATTTTGTATCAGTGTGTATGTTTCGATAATTTTATAAATGCTATCGATTTCAATGATAGTGTTGTCGGATGAATTACCCCATTTCCAGCGAAATGATGACCCGATTTGAAACTCCATTTTACTGTAAATTTTATCCCTGCCTATGATATGCAGATCCGTTTCAACGCTGGTTTCTACGAGTGTTGCGCTTGCTGTGTGGCTTGAATTATGAGTGCTCATGTGACTTTCTTTTCACATGTCATGGTATTTTAGAAATCTGTAGAGTTATATTGCCGGGTTTATGGCCGCTTTCGGCTAGGGCGTAGGCGGCCCGGATATCATCAAATTGATAGCGCTGCTCAATGAGTGGCTGAAGTTTATTGCTGACTAATAAGTCCATAAGAAAGCGCAGATCGTCTGATTTACTGTCGTGTTTTGAGTAACCGGAGCGGCCGCGCCGTCCGTCGCGACACAGGCGAGCCCAGGCATTGTACAGGGGGAGTAGTGGTTGCATGCCTGCTGTCAAATATCGTCCTTGTGGTTTTAATAAGCTTCGACAGCGTGAGAAAGATATTTTTCCAGCTGCATCAAAAATTAAGTCAAAACGCTGATTGATTTCTCCTAAATCAGTAGTGGTGTAATCAATAAATGTAGTGATACCCAATTTATTGACGGACGCCTGCCTAGAGCCGCTCGCCATGGCGGTTACTTCGGCACCATAATGCTTAGCTAATTGAACTGCTGCGCTGCCAACTGACCCGCCAGCTCCAATAATTAATACTTGTTCTCCTGTGTTAACGTTATCAAAGTCGCGTAGGAAATGCAGGGCTGTTAAACCGCCAAATCCCAGGACTGCTGCAGATTCTGTTGCGATGTTTTGGGGTATTTCTACAAGTGTCCCAGATGTGGGTTGTACGACATATTCGGCATGGGCTCCAAAGGTGAGATCAGTGATGCCACACACACGCATGCCTGCTTGCCAGTCGGTGACATCTTCGCCTACTGCTTCAATGATACCAGCAAATTCGCTGCCAAGTATGTGTTGTTTTGGTTTAAATAATCCGAAGAATAATCGTATTAAAAAGGGGTTGCCTGCGCGAATACGCCAATCACCAGCAGTAATTGAAGTTGTGGCTACACGTATCAGAACTTCTTTTGGTCCGGGACTGGGCTTTGGTAGATCAACAATTCTTACGACCTCTGGCGTTCCGTATCGAGTTATTTGGGCAGCTCGCATGCTGTGCTCCTAATTAATATTTATGCATTGGCTTTTAAAAGTCGCTCCAAGCCATCAATGATCAGGTTTAATCCGAAGTCGAAATTATGGAGTCCGTCATATTTACCTTCGGCAACAAGGCGCGTCATGCCCTCTAAGTGCGGTAAATTCAATGATTTGAGCTGTGGCAAATATTCACTAGCAACGGTGGCGTAGGCTTCTGGTGCAATAGGGAATTGCAGTTCTTGTAGCACGAACCCATATAAATGGTTGTCTATAGCATTCCATGCGTGGTCGGCCTGGGGATAGGTAAAGCCAGCATTAATGAGTGCACCAATAGTCGCATCAACATAACGCAACATGTGGATTCCTGTGTTCATGCGCGATACTAATAGACCGCTTGCCCAGGGATGTAACTGCAACATTTCATAGGCTGAACGACAGCGTGCGCGTAGAAATTCCTGCCACGCTACATCTGTAGATGATAGCTCAATTTCAGCAGTAACCAAATCCAC
>CBDUFM010000694.1:0-2385 GCA_965366325.1 uncultured bacterium | reverse complement strand
GGTGTGCTTTTCCCACAGGGGTGCATTACTGTTAATCATAGTTAATCTTTATTAAGTTATCATGTAAAGTAATAAAAGTTTAATTAAAGTGTGTCTTGTCAAACAGATGAATTATGTAATCCTGTAAATCAATTACAAGAGTATAATGTGACTATTACGCATTTAAAGGATTGTAGTGTGTGAGTAGATGGCCAGCGCAGCTGATAGGATGGGCTGAGCGAAGGGCCGAGGTGCTTCGTGCTGATAACTAGGGTTTGCCAGTATGACGTTCTCGATTGGGGCTGGGCTTCTCAAAGTTAAAGTGCGCCTCTTTCTTGCCAGTTTCGCGATCATGGGCCAATCTGATTTGACTAGCTACACCATTAATACGTTTGCTGCTCAACTCAGCGATGACGTGTTTAACAAAGTCTTCACGAATGCCGATGAGTGTATTGGTGTTATTTATGCTAATTTTGCCCAATGGTCCCGCTTCTATGCGTTTCATGAGTTTCTTTAATTGACCAACATTAAGGCCATGGTTCCTGCCTACTGCTAGTCTTATGAATTGCCACTTAAGTAATTCGACGCCATTTTCAGCTACCGTGCAGCGACCGTGTTCGTTGAGACGCTCTCTCACGTCATGCGAGACGCTGTTATGGACATCCACGTAGACTTTCTGACGTTTGATTTGGATGTGCCCGACTTTCTCGAGATCTACAGCACAGTAGCCAACTATCATGCCAGGAGTCAGATGCCAGGTCTCTACTTCTGGAAAGAGTACGAGTCGTATATAACCGGCTTCAACTGGTGGTAGTGGGTCCATGCGCAGACATTATGGGCGGTTACGATTGTGAAAGCCCGTATTTGGTGTTGAGGCATGTTCACGTTATATCATGGCTAAGCGGTGTCCCTACTAGCGTTAATCAGAGGCTGCGATAAAAAAAAGTATGCATATTCATTTTTCTGGTATTGGTGGGGCTGGGATGAACCCCTTAGCGCAAGTGATGCGCGCTCGTGGGCATGTGGTCCAAGGTTCAGATAGGGCTTTTGATCAAGGAAAGAACCAAGAGGCAGCTCAAATCCTACGCGAGCAGGGGATTGAACTCTTTCCACAGGATGGCACTGCGATTCACGAAGAGCTGGATTTGATGGTTTACTCAGCAGCGGTAGAGACGCAGACCCCAGAAATGCAGGCTGCACAAGCTGCCGGTATTCGTATGCAGAGTCGGCCGCATTTATTAGCCGAATTGGTGAATGCCGCAGCGTCTGGTATTGCTATAGCTGGCACAAGTGGGAAAAGCAGTGTTGTGGGGCTCATTGCATGGGTCATGCGCAGTTTGTCGCGTCCGATCACTGTGCTAGGTGGGGCTGCCTTAGCCGAAGATAGCGCGTCTTACATGGGTTGCTGTATGACTGCTGCGTCAACGGACCCTTTATTGGCGGAAGCCTGTGAATCAGATGGGACTTTAGTCGCCTATAAACCACAGTTTGCTTTAATCCATAATATTACGCGAGACCATGAAGAGCTCGATGCACTGCGCGAACAATTCGCACGCTTTGCAGAGCAATCAGAATACTGTCTTTATAATGCTGATTGTGCGGTGAGCGCAGCAATTGCTGCCCAGCATCCTCGAGCTGTGTCCTATGGCACTGTGGATGCGGATGTGAAAATGGACGTGATCCGTGTGGGACCGGTTCGTGCACAGGCAACACTGACGATACAAGAGCAAGATTACTTTATCGATTTTCCACAGCCGGGATTGCATAATTTACAAAATGCCTGTGCAGCCATGGCTGTACTCGCTCAGCTGGGTGTAGATCTCAGTGCTGCAGCGGCTGCAATCGCAAACTTCCCTGGGGTTGCACGGCGATATCAGCATGTGGGTACAAGTGAAGATAATATACGAGTCATTGATGACTACGCTCATAACGCGGATAAAATTCGTGCCGTCATTACAGCCGCTCAATTATCCTGTGATCGCTTAATCGCTGTGTTTCAACCGCATGGTTTTGGTCCTGCACGTTTTTTGCGTCCAGAATTAAAAGACTTACTGCCGAAAATATTACGCGAACAGGACTCGTTTTGTTATGCGCCTATATTTTATGCTGGGGGTACCGTGGCCAAGGATATTTCTAGTGAGGACCTCGCTGCAGACTTAGGCCCAGCGCAGCGTGTCTATGCCGCAGTCGACCAGCAAGCATTGTTAAACTGGGTGTCTGAACAAGCGATTCCGAATGCGACTGTTTTGTTGATGGGCGCTCGTGATCCATCCCTGCCCGCATTAGCTAAGGCTATGCTAGCAGTCTTATGAAGACTGCTGCATGGGAGCGCTGTTTAGAGGCTGCGCAATTGGGCTCAGACGCATTGAAGCAGCAACTGGCGCAGCCTTATCGTCGTGGTCTGCG
>CBDUFM010000693.1:0-2394 GCA_965366325.1 uncultured bacterium | reverse complement strand
CTCTTGGCAACAAGCGACCGACCATGATCCGGTTGGCATCTGTGGACCAATAGGCCCAACAGAACAATTACCGCTGGTCGCACGCCTGGTAAATGAACTCAATATCTCTTTAAAGAATTGTCACTTTTGGGGCATGGATGAATGGGTCATTGATGGCAAAGAAGTTGGCGTGGATTTCCCACTTGGTTTTGCAAAAGCGGACCTCGACATGTGTTTTAATAAAATCAAACCTGCATTAGCCATGCCTAAAGAAAACCTACACTTTCCAGCAGCTGACCCCAGTGCCTACATCGCGAGTTGGGACGATGCACGCTGTGCCGTCATGCAAGGCGGTCAGGGCGAATGTAAGCATTGGGCATTCAATGATCCTCCGCAGCGCAGCGGTGCTTATATTGATGCGCCACCAAGTCCTGAGGAATACCGTAAATTAGGTACACGCGTGGTTGAACTCCACCCCATGACTTTAATGCAAAACGCACGCACCTCTGGTGGTGGCGCTGTTCAAAACGTGCCAAACACAGCGGTAACGGTTGGGCCACAGGAAACGTGGAAAGCTGAAAAAGTATCTATTTGGCATCCCGGCTGTCATGACAACTCCTTTGGCATGCGCCTCAGCAGCTTAATGATTAGCAAACATATAGTCGATACCTCTGTGCCGATGTCCCTGCTTGCCGATCATCCACAGGTGCAATTTAATTTCCTACGTTCAGCTATTGGCAGCTGTTCGGTGGAGATGCATTAATGGCATGCCGCGTGTTCGCCGTTGCAGCACATCCAGATGACATTGAATTTGGCATGGCCAGCACCTTGTTTTTATTAAAAGCAGCCGGTTGCGAGATACATTACATGGACATAGCGAATGGTTCTTGCGGTTCGCTTGAAACAAATGCAGCTACAACGGCAACACTACGGCTTGAAGAGGCACAAAACGCAGCGGCGCATCTTGATGCTACGTTTTATCCGCCGCTGTGTAATGATTTGGAAATCTTCTATAATAAGACCCTCCTCGCACAATTGGCGTCCATTATGCGTCGGGCCAAGCCGGACATCGTTCTCACCCATGCTCTCAATGATTACATGGAAGATCACATGAATGCAGCGCGACTCGCCGTCACCGCAGCATTTAGTCGCGGTATGCCTAATTTCCCTGTAGAACCAGCCTATCCACATACATCCCAAACGATGACCCTTTACCATGCACAGCCACATGGCAACCGTGATCAAATGGGCCGTATCTCTAAACCAAATTTTTTAGTCAACATTGATAGCGTCATCCAACAGAAAGCAGCGATGCTCGCAGCACATCGTAGTCAAAAAGAATGGCTCGACCAAAGTCAAGGCATGGATGCCTACATCGAAACCATGAAAGAAATTTCTAGTGAATGCGCCAGCTTTGCGAATAAATCCCAGTATGCTGAAGGCTGGAGCAAGCACAGTCACCTCGGTTTCTGTGACGCCGACAGCGATCCTCTTAGCGACTTATTAAACGAGTATATGCACGTGTTGTCGTAATGCCCACTAACCAAGTGCAGGCCCACTAGGCATCACCCCAGTGATGGAGTAAATAGGCAGCAGCAAGTGTCACATTTGGCCCCCAGCCCTCGCTCTTGATTAAAGAACGGTGCAAACCAGCGAGCATAGCTTGTTCTTCGACGCGCTTTTTATATTCCAGCTCGGCTTTTTCACTCAACGACTCGGGATCATCAATATCGTAGAGCATGGCCAACAATTGATCAACATGCTCGCCGATAAGCGTCGTAATCGTCACATGATTCTTATCGCGCAGCAAAGCGATTGGCTCTGCATATTTTGCCTGCCAGGATAAAGACTTGAATTGCACATAACGGTCCAACATGTCATAAGTCGTCATGTCGGCCTTTGCCGCGATTAACCAACGCGCATCTAAATCTAAAAACTCACAGGTTAAGGCTAAGATCTCATAGCGATCATAGCGATCGCGCATCGATTCTATTTCATTGCAAATAATATCTGCACAACTGGTTGCCTTTAAATGCAGTAGGGCACAACAGCAACTTGAGCGAAAGTGAAACGATTCTCGATCGGTTTCCAACAACAGGGCCAAGGTTGGAATCGCCGATTGGTCACCAATTTTACCAATCGCGCGCGCACACATCGCACGGATACGATAAGCCAATTCTGAATCTTGCACCCGTTGCTGTAACACTGGACCAGCTTGCTCGTATTGTAATTCACCAAGAGCCCAGGCAACGCGATCCCAGAGCTGCCTGCGCGCCGAATCTTCCAGCAATTCAAGCAGACGTTCACCAGCGGTTGCTGATTGACTTTGTGCGAGCGCGGAGATGGCTTCGCAGCGCACATCATAGGATGGGTCATCCACTAATTCCAACAATGGATCGATTGCCAAGGGATTTT
>CBDUFM010000692.1:0-2394 GCA_965366325.1 uncultured bacterium | reverse complement strand
ATGCAAAGTAATTGCTGTAGCGTCAGTAAATACGAATCGGCATTCTGCGTTAGCGCCCACATAAATATGTGTTCCTACATCGTAGGCCTGGTCTTTGCGCGCTGGCACACGGCCCGCTGCATCTAAGCTGATCTCGCCACTCATTTCTTTTATCACAATACATTCGTTAGCGTAACTCGTTTCTACTGGGTTGAGATTATAGAGCACAATCAGAAGAGCCGCAGCAATTGCTGCTGCAAGATATCCAAACGGCAATGACTTCTTTCGCCGCCGCGATCTAGACGAGCGCCGCCGTTTCGGCTCCTGTAAGCGCAACTCCTGTGAGATTGTTTTCGATAAGGGCCCATCTGATAACTCATTGCATAAATAGGTGTCGGCAAAATATATTTTTCTTGCCTCAGGTGATTCTATTAAAAATACATTCAACTCTTGAATTTCTGCGCTGTTAATTGACTCGTCACCAAATATGGTCAGCAAATATTCAACGCGTTCTATCTGCTCTGCTGATAGCGTCATTCAAAGACTCCATCTGGCATCATCTTCCCTACACAGGCACGCAGAGTCTTACGGATGCGCGTCAATGTTACATAAATGCTGTTCACAGAACGTTTATTATGCATCGCAATGTCATCACAAGATAAGTTATCTACATAGCGTTGGGTAATTAATGAGCGTGCTTTGGGTGATAATTTTTCCAAACATTGATCCAATGACTGTTGTTGCTGAGATGATTTATGCAGTGCCTCCGCCGCTTGCTGTGCCTCAACATCACTGGCTAAGGCCGATAGGGCTTCATTTGAAACTCCGTGCTCACGTTTTCGATACGCTTTAGTCACCAAACCCAAAGCAGTTCGTCTAGCAATTTCTAAAATCCACGCACGTTCGTTGCTACCCACCTTAAATTGCTCGAACTTATTACAAATGACGACAATCGTTTCCTGGTAGACGTCTTCAGCCAGCTCGAAGCTACCGACGATGCCATACGTATAGCTAACTATCAGTCGCCGTAGAGATACCGCTTCTTTTAATAAGTTGTCGCGAGCATCAGTCACGCCGCTTCCCCACATTCGAACAATATACTAGCATGTGCTTATAAATGCTCGTAACGAGAAAACCTTAACATACTTTTTCTTTACTTACCAGCATGCTCGGACAAAGAGTCCTATCCACTTACTATATATATACTTATATTGATGACGTAGGTCGCTAGCACAGTGGCTTTTACTCCTCACCAAGGCCCCTACCCTCTGCTTATGCCCACAGATAACAGTTACTTGGATCAAGATTTACTGAGTCTCGCGGGACAGGCCTACGTGGATTATGCGTCGTGGCTGTGGAATCAGGTCTGCAATCCTTTTGCTGGGCAAAATTACCTGAGCACGCTCATCATCTTATCGCTTGTCGTCTATGGGCTAGAGTTGCTGTTTCCGTGGCGCCGCAATCAGCATAAAATTCGCAAAGACTTCGGGCTCGATACCTTTTATATGTTTTTCAATTTCTTTCTATTCGGACTGCTTGGCTTTGCTGCCCTGTCTGAAGTCAGCGCTGCTTTTTTCGATGACCTTATTCGTTATTTTCGTTTCAAAAGCGGTCTCGAGAATAGCTTCAAGGATTCCGTCGGCAGCGTTCAACATTTGTTACTCCTCTTCATCGTTCGTGATTTTATTCAATGGTGCGTGCATCGCGCCCTGCATAAATCGGCCTTTTTGTGGCGCTTTCATAAAGTTCATCATTCGGTGCGAGAAATGGGCTTCGCTGCCCACTTACGCTACCACTGGATGGAAAATGTTTTCTATAACATCGTTCAATTTATTCCACTCGCATTGCTCGGCTTTGGCTTAGTTGACTTTTTTATCGTTAGCGTCATCACCACTGCCATCGGTCATTTAAATCATGCCAATCTACGCCTACCACTAGGACCATTAAAATACGTATTAAATAATCCACAAATGCATATCTGGCATCATAGCAAAGCTATCTTTGATGATCATCCACATGGTGTGAATTTCGGGCTCACGCTTAGCTGCTGGGATTATATATTCCGCAGCGCATATATACCCAGTGATGGACGTGATATTGAATTAGGCTTTGATGGCGTCGAAGACTATCCACGTGGATTTATTGGTCAGTCCATTGATCCATTTATAAAGCCCTAGTTCTGCGATAGCTCGTTCGCAGACTTGCGGCACAAGCATTATGCACTTGTAAACGCGTTTTGTATCCAAGGAAATTGAGACCACTCACGATCCGGAATAACGTCCACTGCTATATTATGATTTTGCGCCCCACCACCAAAAAGAATGCCCGTAATTGGTGAGACGTCTGAAAAATCGCGCGCCAAGGCGACCACAATATGTCTATCAGCGACCAAGCAGCCATTAGTTGGATCCGCAT
>CBDUFM010000691.1:0-2398 GCA_965366325.1 uncultured bacterium | reverse complement strand
CATCCACTACCGTCCACAAACACTTTTGGTGGTACGCAATGAATACCGACGTTGACATAAGCGTCACTCCGCGACCAGCCTATCATGCTGATGGAAAAAAATCTCCGGACATTTATACGTGGCCCCCAGAACTCAAACAAACACTCATCGCTCAACATGGCGAATTTCCCCTATTTAAATTCTGGGGCCCTCTTTCAAATATTGTTTCAAGCGCATGGATAGCTGATAGTTTTTGCTCGACGAGTGAACAAAGCCCCTGTGATTTATCGCTCTGCTATCTACCACATCTGGATTATGATTTTCAACGTTTTGGACCAAGTGGTGATCACGTTGCACGTAATTTAGAGGAATTAGATAATTGCGTAGGCAAAATCATAAATCACGCTGACAATCAAGGTGCTGAAATTATCGTTGTTAGTGAATACGGCATAGAACCATGTGATTACGCCGTTCCAATTAATCGCGCCTTGCGTGAACAGGGCTTCCTAGCTGTCACTACCAATGCAACCGGTGAATTACTCGACCCTGGCATGAGTAAAGCATTTGCCGTTTGCGACCACCAAATTGCCCATATTTATTGTCAAAGCCCTTCGGACATACAAAGCTGTAAACAAACACTGGCTTCCTTAGCAGGCATTGACCGTCTCTACATTGGTGAAGAGCGCAAAGAGATTGGTTTAGATCATCCGCGCTCTGGTGATATAATTGCCCTAGCTGAGCAAACAGCTTGGTTTCTCTACGACTATTGGCTCAACGATGCGATGAAACCTGATTTTGCGCATTCTATCGAAATCCATAAAAAACCTGGGTACGACCCCCGCGAGCTCTTTTTTGATCCTAAGGGTGGCAAACTACGCTCCGCCAAGGCTCTCTTACGTAAAAAACTTGGCTTACGCTATACTATGAACCCTGTTCCCCTTGATCCGAGCTTGGTCAAGGGTAGCCATGGCCGCTTGCCGAGCGCACCTGAACGTGGGCCATTACTCATTGCGAGTAACGCGCAACATGAACAAGATACATGGCATCAATGCGAAATAGCCAGTTTACTAAAGAAGATTCTTCGCAGCTAAATGACGGCCCTTAATCTTCTTTCAACACATCAGCAAACAGTGCACTTGGCGGATCCAAAGCCATATCAACGAGATGATTCATGCTCACCCAGAGCATCCCTTGTGGCGCTTCAGTCTGCTCGGGCACCAACATTTGGTAGATGAGGATGAAATAGGGCCTGGTTTCAACCATTGAATCCTCATTAAGGTAACCCCACAGTTGCATGTTCTCCTCTTCGCCCTGCAGCAACTCACGACCAGCCGACACCGCTAGGTTCTTAAGACCCATTAGGCCTACGCCAAAGCGCTCTACCTCTGGCGGCACTTCTGCTGCATGTAGCAGTACACCAGATTCATCAACCAAAAACTGGTCTCCACGACGAATAAGGAGGCCTATGCGCACCTCTTTTGCTTCAAGATTATCTGCAATAACTTCAGGCAAGGCAAACCAATGCTCATGCTGTAAGGATTCCAACACGGGCAGGGAAACAGTGCGGATAAAGCCACGTATGGCAAAAAGCTCACGTCGCGGCATAGCCATGACGAGTGTACCAAAGTCCTCTTCCTCAGAGTCTGGCACGTCAATATTTAGATCGGACATCCTAAGACATTATGCCTCATGAACCACTTGGGTAGTACGAAGACCAGCGCTGACGGTTCCTTGTATAAACCAAGTCTTAGTGTATGACTTACCGCACTAAAACACTTGGTATAACTGGCGATAGATGAGCAATCCGCAGACGAATCCGTGCAGCAAATGTGGCGCACCCATACCCCCCGAAGATCTATCCCAAGGTCTAGCGATTAATGATAACAACATTCTCATATGCAAAGTATGTGTAGATGCGGGCGGTGACGACGCCCCCAGTTCGCCACAGGTCATTAGACCACCTTTAATGCAACAAAACATCTACCGCTTTACCCATGAAGAACATGAAGACCTAAACCGTTTTACCTTTTTGACTGCAGGACACATTGCCCTCCATCGACGCATCACTCGTGAACAGGGCGAATTTGAACCACCTGAATATGAGCATGACGCTGAAACGAAACGACTCCCAGCAATCAGTGGCAATAAAACCACCCGCCGTGCACACCGAGAACGCGAACATGAAAAACTGCATGCGATCAGAGGCGAGAAAAATAATAAAACGCTGATTATTGGAGCGGTAGCCGCACTATGCATCGTTGTCGTCCTAGGCGCTATGTTCATGAGTCCGGATGAATCCCAAACGACTACAAACACAGAGACCGCGACCGTTACAGAAGCACCCAAACAGCGCAGCGATTTTCCCGACAATCCCATCAACGCTTGGTCACAAGCTAAGAATGAATTAGATGCTGATAAC
>CBDUFM010000690.1:0-2401 GCA_965366325.1 uncultured bacterium | reverse complement strand
CTCGTTAAAGTGCAGGAATATTTTGAGCAGCGTGATCAGGCCCAACAGGCCCTCGTCGACCACGTAGCAGCCATGAATCAGCAAATGCGCGACGATGCGCAGGCTCACAAAGAGCATCTGCAAAACCTCGTATCCAGCTACCGCGGTGGCCGTCGGATGCTGATAATCACCATCGCCTTTCTTGGCCTCATTGGCACCTGCCTGCTGACGCTGTTGTTAATAGTCGCTCTGCGACCAGATATCCTTGGCATTCAAACGCATGTCAGCAGCAAAAAATCAGAGATACATCCAGCTCTATTGGAAGCACAATCAAGCCAACATCCGCTCATTCGCCAGCGAGCAGAGGAAGCAATCGCTCGTTTTTAGGCACGGAGCTATTCACTAGGATTAGCCACCCGAGCTCAGCGTTCTATACCTAAGAGCACTGTTATAAATAATTTACATGAGATCTCGAGCTGAACGATTGGTGTCTTTTTCACTGCTTAAAATTTGTATAAATCCACTCGCTGCTAACGTAGAATCATATGCCCAGGTATACGCTGTACGTATGGGTTGATAAGCTGTTTAGCCAAGTGGTTTTTCCTTATTGCTGTATACATAAGCACTTACAACACATCTCGTCATTGTAGTCACCTTTACCAGAATCATGCGTTTAGCGTTTGCGTTCATTAATATTGGACCAATATGCTCAACCAGAGTGGGTGTGATATTGACACCTAAATACCAGTAAGGACGTAGGTTATATCAGCGAATGAGTGATTTAGTAGAGCCCAACAAAGAACAGTCAGACGCTGCTCAAGAGAACCTAAGCGAACAGCATAATGCTGAAGAACTGACACCTAGCCAAAATCAGATCCTAAAAGGTCGAGCCTTTACCGTGAAATCGGTAATCTTTGGAGTCCTAGCACTTCTCTTTACCATTGGCTTTACCGAATTTAATGATTTCTTTTTGCTGCAAACACCATTTGTATCAAATTTCCTGCCGCCAGGTCCCATATTCTTGGTACTTGCAGTAGCCATTGTCTGGAACCCCTTATGGCAAAATAAAATTGGACTTTTATCTGCCGGTTTTGGCTTTTGCCTCTTCATTGCGATATATAAAGCGTTTGCCACCGATCTCAGTCCCTGGCTCTCCTTCCATTGGCTCCTTATGCTGCCCTGTATTATTGCAGCAATTGGCCCAGTCTGGAATAGCCTCGCCAGTAAAATGGTTCTCAATAGCAGAGAATTACTGGTTGCCTTGATTATTGTATTCGTTGGCTGTTGGACCGCAGGCGCAGGCCTCAATCGTTTTTACACCTACGTGCAAATAGTCCCGTGGACTTATTATAATAATAACGTTCAGTTCCATAAATACGAAACTATTCACTACATTCCCGAAAACATATGGCCTGCAGGTGGCCTCAAAGCACTGGAAAATAATCCAGAAGAGAAACAGCGTGTCTACGATGCGTTCACCACCGGCTACAAAGAACAGGGCACCGCTGGCATTCCTTGGGATGCTTGGTTGCCACCACTTTTAAGCTCATGGCTGCCCTTATTAGGGTTTTTCAGCATCAGCCTGATTGCCATCTCACTCATTGTCCACCGTCAATGGGCCCATCACGAACAACTATCATATCCAATTGCCCAAATTGGTAGCACCCTCTTTGAGAAGTCACCACATCGGCGTATACCTGACCTTTTTTATTCTAAAATGTTTTGGCTAGCAGCCGGATCAGTAATATGTTTTCATGGCATCCGCCTCCTGCATGCTTGGCTACCAAATAACTTTCCCGATATACCAACCGAAGCGAGTTTCGCCTTTATCTGGGACATTTTCCCAACCATCAGTAAATCTGGTGCATTTTGGCTCAATCACTTTTCCTTCTTCTTTTCTATTATTGGTATTTGTTACTTTCTCTCTCGGGAAATTGGCCTCACCATTGGCCTGTCGCATATCATTCTTGCCTTTATCAGCATGCAGGTTTACCTCAGTACCGGCTCTAAAATTGGCACCGAAGATCACAGTAACATGCGCGCTGGTGCCTATATTGCATATGCCGGTGTAATTCTGTTTACTGGCCGCGACTATTATAAATCTATCTTAATCAAAGCACTGACCTTTAAACCGGCAAAAGAATTCGAAGAAGACGGTGTTTTTGCCGCACGCATCCTAATAGTGTCGTTCATCGGCTTGATTGCAGTCCTCACAATCATGTTCCAATTAGACTTTATCATAGCCATCGTCTTTTCACTGCTATCCATGCTCTTATTCCTCGTTTTCACGAGAATTATTTGCGAAACAGGCATCCCCTACTTGCAAGTTGGCTGGCAACCCGGCTTACTCATGACAAAAGTCTTTGGTGCGAGCGCAATCGGTGCAGCTCCGCTAGTCATCATGTATTACATTGGCGCGGTT
>CBDUFM010000689.1:0-2401 GCA_965366325.1 uncultured bacterium | reverse complement strand
ATAACTCGGCACAAATCACCATCACATTCCAAAAAAACCTGCACTGTCTTCGCCTCTACCCCAGCCGATAGGGCCGTTTCAAATGGCAAATCCCCACGTGGCATGCAATCTGTAAATTCACTCGGCTCAGCACGATACAGCGCATAGGCAGTCAACAGCACCACAACACACAGAACAACAGCACAGCGATAACGAAAACGTGCAGCATTAATCACAGAACGCCACTCCGATTGGGGCTTCAATCACAGCATCAGGATCGACGCCTAATTGATAATTTAATTCTTCGCGCAAGACCTTCATGCACACTTTGCAAAACGGAATATGCCAACTAAGCGAACGCATGCGACAATGTTGCTGTGGCCTAAAAATCCCACTACTTTGGTAACGCGCCCCTTCAAACAATCCGACCGTGTGTAAATCAAAGGTATGCACCGTTGTTGGTAAAGACGCACCATCGGTTATCATATCCTTCCAAGGTATTTTTTCATACGCCTGCTGATAAGTAACATTTGGCTCACTATCACCAGCAGGAAATCCAGGGTATGGCCGCGTGTATTCATCCGCTAAATGAGCAAAACTATGTCCGTATTCATGCAGCCCAATCAGTACGTTGGCCGGATGATTGCTCATCACAATCGCCTCGCCACCGCTGCCACCACTAGCTACATCATTGACCAAGAGCCACGCAGTATCGTAACTCGGTACATTTTTAAATGCCGTAGCCAAGACTAAATCCTGATCCGCGGTCAAGAGCGTACTGATGCCAAATTCCCCAAAGCGCGCATTAAAATGGGTATCCACCTTTATATCCTGCAGCAAACGATCGACACCAGACTCTTCGGAAATGGCATGTATTGCATAGACATTAATCCGCCCCTTATACAAGGGATCATTAAAAGGCTCGGCTAACAACATCCCTTCTGCGACGCGCTGCACATCAGCAGCAAATGCGTCTTGCTGTTCCGCGGTATAACCATCACCCATAAATGCCCAGACCAATTGCTCATCATCCGCAGCGGCCTGAATAATCGGCTGCACCGCAAAAGACTTTGCCCGCGGCCCGTCGTCTTCACAAGAACAGAGTAAAAAACATAAAATGATGCCGTAGCGAAACATACCATTAAGTATACTCAACAAATATGCGCTTTGCCCTATGGTTTAAAACAACAGTCGCCCTGTACAATGTTTCAACATCAATCCCTATACACAGTCACTGCCAACACTTAGGACAATTTTTAAAAGTTGTATTTTGCAGCTAGTCTTGCATCATTCGAGCGACTTACAAAACTAAGCACTTCATGCACCCCAGACGCCCGTCGGTCCACACTATGCCCATAAACATCCAGCTGGAATTAATACGGTGAAACGCGCGCAGCGTCATCTCTGCGGCTGGGGACGCTATCCAGCCGAGGAAGCACAGTGCATTCGTCCAGAGCGCATAAGCCAAGCAAAAAAAGCCGGCACCATTTCGCACAATATGATTCCACACGGTCTCGGCCGTAGCTTCGGTGACGCAGCATTAAACCATAAGCATGACATTTTATTATGTGAACGATTAAATAGGCTCCTGAGCTTTGATAGACCAACTGGGATTCTCGAATGTGAAGCGGGCGTTAGCCTTGCTGATATTATTGCTTTCGCATTACCGAAAGGGTATTTTTTACCCGTCACCCCGAGCACACCACATATTAGCGTCGGTGGTGCTATCGCTGGCGATGTCTATGGCTGCAACCATCATCTCGAAGGCAGCTTCAGTCAGTACGTAGATTCTATTGAATTACTCACCGCTAATGGGCGCTCCATTATGTGCTCACGCACGCGCAATGAATCTATTTTCTGGGGTACCGTCGGTGGCCTCGGTCTTACCGGTATTATTTTACGCGTCCAAATACGCCTCCTCCCGGTTGAGACCGCCTATATCGATGCGAATTACACAAAGATTACCGACATCGATCAATTATTTATTCAATTAGAAAAATCAAAAAATAACTGTGCCTACACCATGGCCTGGCTCGATGGCCTAGCAGGCAGTAAAAAAATCGGCCGCTCCTTAGTCATTCAAGGTGACCATGCACGCTACGAACAATTAAACAACAAAACGCAACGGCGCCCCCTCCGTCCGCGCAGACGTCGCGATATTAATATTCCAGATATTTGGCCCGACTTTACACTCAACTCACTTAGCGTCAGTGCCTTAAATAAATTTTATTATTGGCGCCATATTCAACACGCAAAAGTCGTCAAATATCAACGCTTCTTCTACCCCTTTGCCCACCTGCACCATTGGAATCGTTTATATGGCAAACGTGGCTTCGTCCGCTACCAGTGCATTATTCCATGGGAACAGGCCGCCATGGGCGTCCAGTTTATTTTAGAATTTTGCAATCGTAAAGACATACCC
>CBDUFM010000688.1:0-2402 GCA_965366325.1 uncultured bacterium | reverse complement strand
ATCACCATCTCGCCTATGAGTTGGTGCTGATTAACTCTGGCGAGGGTCAGCGTTTTGTCGGGGATAGCTTGGAGTCATTTACCGCCGGTGATCTGGTGCTGATTGGGCCGAACCTGCCGCATTCTTGGTTGGGTCGCAAGGATCCGCAGTCGTATGATGTGGCCCTGTTTCAATTTCAGGGTTCGTGGTTTTTAAAACAGTTTCAGGGTATGCCTGAGTGCGAACCGATTATGGATTTATTAAAGCGCTCGACTCGTGCTGTGGCTTTTGATCCCGAGCAAACTGATTCAATTCGTCAACGCATGTTAAAAATTGCAGAGCAGGATACTTTTGAACGCTGGATCACTTTAATGCGCTGTCTCTATGATTTAAGTCAAATGCCTGAGCAACGCTGCTTGTCGTCGGCACTGTATACCATTCCCCATAAGATGGAGCAGGACGATAAAAAAATTAATGACATCTGTCAGCATTTGTTGCAGCATTTTTGTCATAACATTTCACAGGAAGCGGTTGCGGCGCGCTACGACATGAGCACTACGGCACTGAGTCGTTATTTTAAGCGCCACACCGGCAAAACGTTTACGGCCTATATTCATGAGCTACGGATTGCGAAGGCCTGTGAAATGCTCAGCCAAACGGAGTATTCCGTACAGCGGATTGCGAACGAAGTCGGATTCAGCAATATTTCACAATTTAATCGCATTTTCCTGCGCCATAAAACAATGTCCCCCCGCGAATTTCGTAAGCAATTATTTAAAGGCAATATATTATAACGGAATGCTGTGCGCTGGTTCTACAAAGAGGCTTTCCTCCAGCATCAGGCAGAGGCAGTGATAAATAGGTAGGTGTAATTCTTGTGCTTCGCAGGTGCGTGCGCAGGGGACAGCCAAACAACAGTCACTGAGCTGGGCTAAGGCGCCGCCGCCAGCGCCGGTGAGACTGAGGATTTGCATGCCGCGTGCGCGTGCGACCTCTGCAGCCTTACACACATTAAGCGCATTGCCGCTGGTGCTGATACAAACCAAGATCCAATCTGCTTGCCCGAGGGCTTCGACTAATTGTGCGTATTCTAAATGCGGCGCCATGTCATTGGCAACCGCACTACGTAAGGCGGGGAAGCCGGTTAAGGGAATTGCTGGTAGGCCGCGTTGTAATTGCGCGGCTAACTGAGGATCCAAGCCCTGACTGCGTTCACTAGACAGCGGACGCAGACTTTCAAAGCCTTTCATTAATTCACCGGCCCAGTGGTCGGCATCAGCAGCGCTACCGCCATTGCCGCATAATAAAATGCCATGACCACTGCGAAAACAATGCAGCAATAATTGATAGGCTTGTTCCAATTTGGGACGCAAGCTGATTAAGCGCGGATGGCGTTGTAATAAATGTTCAAGATGTGCTGTCGCGGTCATGCCTTGGCTCCATGGAGCGGTAGGAGTTCGTGATCGACGGCGCTGCGCACAGCGCGGTCAAAACCACCGGCATGATACACAGCAATAGCGATGGCCGCGTAATCACCAATGTGTTCGCCCAGTGCAGTCGGCAGCACTTGGCAAACAGCGAGCGATCCGGCTAGGGCTTCGCTTTCTAGACTGCTGCGCATCCTTGGTTCTAGCCAACGACGCGCGCGATGAAAAACCGATCCGAGAATAACGCGTTCAGGATTGAGAATATCGATGATAATGGCTAATGCCTGGCCAAGACGTTCACCCGAACGAGCAAGTATATCGATGGCTAAGGAATCGTTATTATGCGCGGCCTCTGCAACAGTCCGTGCAGTAATATCTTCCATGCGTCCAGGATTAAAGGCAACCTTGCCGTGACGTTTTTCAGCTTCGGCCTGGGCTAGGCGTGCGATGCCGCCGCCACTGCACCAACCTTCAAAGCTACCCATTTTACCATAGCCGCGTGGACCGTCTTGGCTGAGGCGGACATGCCCGACTTCACCTGCGTTACCGTTGCTGCCATTATATAAACGACCGTCGCAAATAATGCCGGCGCCCATGCCGGTTCCGTAAGTTAAAAATACTATATTTTGACAACCCTGCCCAGCACCGAAGCGCCATTCGGCTAAGGCGCCGGAATTAGCATCGTTCATTAAAAATGCGCGCCCGCCAAAACGTGTTTCTAAGAGATCGCAGATCGGTACGGCATCCCAGCCAGGTAAATTGGGGGGCGACATGATTAAGCCCCGTTGGCTGTCGAGGGGGCCACCGCAGCTCACCCCAAATACTGGATCGCGCACGTCGAGGGATGCTATGGCGTCCCAGATCTGGGTTTGGGTCTCGGCGGGGCCACGCGTGGCAAAGCGAATCTTCTGTTGGATTGCGCCATCGTCAGTCGCCTTAACCACAGCGCATTTGCTGCCACCTATGTCAATTCCAATGATAGTCATGGCGTTATTA
>CBDUFM010000687.1:0-2402 GCA_965366325.1 uncultured bacterium | reverse complement strand
AATCGTCACGGCGCAGCTACGCGCTCACTTGGCTTTGCCAATGTTAAAGAAGACTTTCAGGCTTCCCTGCACCACAATCTGGTTAAGCGCACCCGCCAAAACGGCATCGGTGGTGCACTGAGCATGAAACACAATGAAATTTATGTAGATAGCTTTTCGACAAATTCATTCGCCATACAACCCCTTTCAAAACCAGGCAAAGACGCTGGTGAAAGTGCACACAACAAAATATTCGGCACTGGATTTAACCCCTATGGCTTTGGCTGGGCACACGAGAACCTCGATGTCAATAATAACATCATTCATTTTCAAGGCATTGATGTCAGCAAACGTTGGCACGAGCGCTGGGGTGACATTAATATGCTCGAAGGCATTCGCGTCACCAATTATGGCAAAGGCGGCCAAGTCCGTAACAATCTGCATTACACAAATAATCTCATAGTCCTTAAAGGTGGCCAAGATTGTGAAATGCGCGGCACTGGATTCTTCAGTGACGTCAGCATCAAAGGACTGCTCTTCAACAACAACGTAGTCAAGGTCATTGCACAAGACGCCAAGACTAAGCGCGCGGGCTGCGTCTCTGCACACGGCCATACCAATAAACCGGACTCCCTACCCGTTTGGTATAAAAACAATACCTTCATTTCCAATATTACCTTCATTCGTTTCGGCGACAGTTACGCCAAAGGTCACAATCATTATTTTATCGACAACACCTTCAAACGCGTCGGCAACAATCCAAACTTCCATTCGTTTCAATGGGGCGGCGCCTACTGGAGCTATGGCCACCGTTTAATCGATAGCAACTTTGAAGGTGCCAAGCATAATGATGTATTTATCAATCGCACCGGAAGCAAAAGTCATTATTTCGTAGAATGGACCCTAGAGATTCAGGCGGCACCCAAAACCCAGATTGAAATACGTGACGCACGTGGTGAAATTGTCTACACGGGTAAGACTGACAGCAACGGCACGCTACGCACAGCGCTGAAACAATGCCGCATCAGCCCCAAGTCTAACGGTTCACAAGAACTGATCGAGCAAGTGCTCACCCCACATAGCATCAGCGTCATGCAAGACGGTAAGCCACGCTCTACCAGCGAGTTGACCATGGATAAAAAACAAAAACTCAAGTTATAAAGCAAGCAAAACTGCACTGCTGTAATCATTGGCGATACTGGCAAGGGCGACAAAACTCTTTATTATACAGATTCAACATTCGTAGGATTCACATATGCATATGTACCAATGTGTCATCATTGCCATGCTCAGTTGCCTTACGGCCCATATCCACGCAGCCAATCACAGCGAAGCCCTCGGCCTCGAATCAGAGCTACCGACCTTTCATTGCCTCGGCTATCGCTGGATGATTAAAGGTGATGACAATAACAATCTACACATTCAACTGCGCTACAAAAAATCAGACGCCACAGATTGGCGTGACGCTTTGCCGCTCCACCGCGTTGAACCAGAGGCGATGGAAAGTCTGCAGCCTGCAAAAGGTCAGGTCCTGTATGCGGGCTCTATTTTATTTCTCGAGCCACAAACAAGCTACGATGTCCAGCTAACCCTGCACGATCCAGATAATAAAGAACCCCTAGTCCGCTCCTTAACCCAAACAACATTGAGCGAAACCATTGAGGCGAAAACGAAACGACTACGCTATCTTGATGCGACAGCCGATGCAAAACAAGCCAATGGCAGCAAGGAACATCCATGGTGTGCATTCGATCAAGCCTGCAAACACTTGCAGCCTGGTGATAAATTAATCATCCTACCTGGTACCTACGTGAGTGAAGCCTATGTTAAATTACGCGGCACAGCTGAGCAGCCCATCGTGCTCAGCGGCAGCAATGCTGAAACCTGTATTATTAAAGGCGGTAAAAATAGATCCGGCCTCGAGCTCAGTGGCTCACAACACGCACACATAGAAAACCTACGCATAACGGAATCCTACTGGGGCATGCGGGTTATCGCTGCGCAAGATCTTGTGATTCGCAATTGCTTTTTCGATGGAGTCGGCACCGGCATATTTGGCGACAGCAGTAAATCAAAACGTCTGCTTATATTAAATAATCACATTCAAGGTGTCCTCCCCTTTCCCTATAAAAAAGACATGAAAACCACCTACACTGGTGAGCTGCGTGGTGTCGATATCGCCGGTGCAGCACACATCGTTGCCTACAACACAGTCCATGGCTTTCGCGACGGCATTGATCTACGCGGCAAGCCTCCGATTACCGGCGTTGATATTCACAATAACGACATTTATGACTGCTACGACGATGGCATAGAACTGGATTTTTCCGATCAAAATACACGCGCATTTTACAATCGTATTACCAATACCCATAAAAACAAAAGCTATTAAAATAACCACAAAAGAGTAGTGAATAAACGGT
>CBDUFM010000686.1:0-2405 GCA_965366325.1 uncultured bacterium | reverse complement strand
CCATTCTTTTAGTCGTCATGCGCGGTATTAATTGGGCCTAGCTCAATTTAGGTCAATCTAGGTCAATCCAAAGGTAGATCGGTAAATGTCGTCAGCCCCTCTAGGTCTATTAATGACCCCTCACGAGCCCAAGTATCATTGACCGCACTTAACTGTTCGCCCTGCTCAAATGCTTGAGCAACTGCTTCCTGCATACCGGCAACAATAGTTTGCACTTCACCGCTATCTAATTCCACACGCTTAATGTAGTGATCATCAATTGTCTCAATCGGCGCTGCCATAAATGCCGCATTACTACACAGCACGGGAAGACGAGCAATCCCCAGATCACAAACAAACGCTGTGTTGTCAGCAATGCGTTGATACAATCGTTGATAGATATTGGGTCTATCGTTAAATGCATAGGTAACGGTCTTCAAACAAACATTATTCTTATCAAAGAATTGCGCTTGTGATTCAGAATAATTATAAGCCCAGCTACAGCGCCCCTCTGTTCCGATCATTTCAAAGGTCTGTGGCTCACCATGGTCGGAACAATGCGAGGTATAAAAACGCAAACAAACATCTTCGTCGGTGTCAATTTTCCAACTACTTGTGTCACAGCTTTCAATTTTATGCCCACGGTACAGCTCAACATCCATAGTGATGGGCTGCGCAGCCTTATCAAATTTGCTACCGGCAAAAAACAGCAGCAAGGTAATAAAATGCGAAAATGCATTACTAAACGGCGCATCCAAGACCCAGGTACCGTCCAATGAGACCCGTCCCGCCCAAGCGTTACGCGCATAATAACTATCCATGCGTGGACCAAGACACTTACAACGAATTTCTTTAATCTCACCACTAACACCATCCAATAATGCTTGTTTCATTTCATGAACACCAGCATTATACATACTCTGGTAACCAACCGCGACAAAACCTTCAGCTTGAGCCTCAGCAGCAATCATCGCATCAACATCATCAATTGTGCCTGCTGCTGGTTTTTCAACAAACACATTGGCACCAGCCTCTAATGCGGCAATCGTCATCGGCCTATGCAATGGAATGCCCGTCGGAATCATACACAACTGAATTTGACCCTTGTAGGTAGTCAGCATCTCTTGGTAATCTGTATGCAGGGTCGCTCCCAATGCGCGTAGAGCCTCGCATTTTTCAGACTCCTCCTCCTGGTTAATAACACACACACCAAGAATGTTCATATACCCGTTTTTACACTCGCGTAACACATCCGCATAATGCACCGCGCCAAATCCAGATACCCCAATTAAACAGGCATTAACAACCATAACCACTACTCCCTAGCATTTCCCATAGCCCTACAGACGCATTAAACATTTTTAGGCCTTGCCCGAAAACTGTTTAAGCATTTCAATAATTAAACGGTCGCGAACCTCATCTTTATGCAGATCCAACTGTAAGGACCGACTCATAGTTTTCATATTCGCATAATAGAAAAAACTCAACGCGGTTAATGAATAGATAAAAACCTCGAAGCTAACGTCCACTGCATAATGACCCTGCTTTTGCGCCAGTGCATACAATTTACGCAGGTGCTGAAACACAGCACCATCAATGCGACTAACTTGGGCTTGAACCTCAACACCTTCGAGATTACACCAAGCCAAGAGCCGCCAGAATTGTGGCGTTTGTTCATGGAACGCCATGTAATGACGCAGAATGCGCTCAGCCAATTCCTCGGCTTGGTTTTCATCGATGCGCAGCAGGATATCCTCATACTGCAATAAACGCTCAAAACAGTTCTGTAGTACTGCCTCAAATAAGCCATCTTTATTAGTAAAGTAGGCATAAATCCGCTGCTTATTTACTGCTGCCTGCGTAGCAATGGCGTCAATCTTCGCACCATGGTAACCATGCTGAGAAAATTCCTCGATACCCGCTAAGAGTATCTTTTGCTTCGTTGCCTGTGCTCGCTTTTGCATTACTCGCTATTGTTCTCTTTAATCAGCTAACCACTGTTCCAAATGCTCAGCCACAAATGCATCATCATGAAGATGTGGGTAAGCTTGATACACGCGCGAAATCTCATCCGCCTGTCCAGGCGATAAAACTTCTTCGGGATTTAAGCACCAAGTTCCCAGTAGTAAACCTTGGCGTCGTAGCACCTCATGAATGCCCGGAATACACCCAGCGAAACCATGTTTTGCGTCAAAGAACACCGCGTTGGTATCAGTAATTTCAATATTCTTGGTCAGCAGCTCTTGCTCAATAGCCTTGCCACCAGCTATCGCCACATGCACTTCGTCTATCAGCTCCACAGCCTTCTTGGTCCAAACACAGAAATGGCCGAGCAAACCACCCTTAATCCGCACGGACACCGGCCCATTTTCAGTCTGAATGCGGTACTCAGATAGGAGATCAACAACGATGTTGTCATCATTACC
>CBDUFM010000685.1:0-2408 GCA_965366325.1 uncultured bacterium | reverse complement strand
CACTAATTGCAATTTCATATAGGCCGGACCAACAGCTCTCCATAGTTTCGCGTTTTTGATCATCCAATCGCGCCATAAAATATCCAAACATGAGTGACACGACAATTAAACCAAGCAACTGTCCATTTGCGGCAGCACTTACAATATTCGCCGGTATCATCTTTAAAAATATATCAAAAAAATCTGAACCCGTTTTTCCCGCAACCTTACCCTGTAACGTTTCCTGTTCTGCGGAAAACTGATCAGTCACTTCAGCCGTTAAAACAAAACCGTCACTGCTCACACCTGGTGCGATGAGGTTCACGAGACTAATACCAATAATAATCGCGATTAAGCTCGTTGATAAATAATACAAGAGCGTCTTGCCGCCCATCCGAGCAAAGCCGGGTCGACGACCAATGCCACCCATGGCAACAATTAAGGAGGCTGAAATTAATGGCACAATGAGCATACGCAGCCCATTCAGAAACAATTGGGCCAGCATTTCCACGAACTTAAATACAAAAGAATCGTAGAGATAGTGTTTGCGTGCGGTAGTATTTTCAACGATCTGTTGCGGCGTCTCCAGCAATTCACCGCTAACATTCTCTGGAACACTATAAGCTAAGGCCAAGCCAATAAGACCGCCTAAAATAATCCCAACTAGAATTTGCCAATGCAATTCCCAGTTCCAAACAGCGTAAGATTTTTTTGCCTGGTGCTTCTTATAATCATGCATGTTTGTTTCGACCATGTTCGGACACTCCTACAGAGAGATTACAGCGCTTGCGCAGAGACAGGCATCCTATGCTTGGCCCCACTCTGTACAGCCACTAATGCGCCATGCACAGTGTTCAGAGCAACACAAAAACGACTGGTTTAAGGCTATTTTAGCCCTGTTTCCGCAGAGTGTATGAACGAAGCGCACTAGCGCAGTAGATGTCGAGACTGATCCGCCGCTGACAATGCTGGGCCCAGCGCAGCGCTAGCATCGAAGGTACCACGCGCACTCATCACCGTGTTCTTTTGACCACCATTGCCTGCGCCAACGTATAAGAGGTGTATCTGCCCATCGATGCACTGACAGGTCGGTGAGGCTAGCTCTTCTGAGTCTGAAGCACCCTGTTCACCAACGCCCAACAGCTTCACGCTCGGACGTGTCAGCGTTCGACCATCAGCAGCAAGGTAGACTTGATACAGTTCAACGATGCGCGCAGCCGCGCCAGAGGCGCGATTACCCACGCCACAAATCGCTACGTATTCGCCTGAGTCCAACTGTCTGATTGAGGAGGGATCTAATTCATGCCAAACGATCATCATCGTTTCATCATCAAGTGCCTGCCCCTCAATCGGGATCAGCACTTCTAAGCGCTTCCAATTAATTGCATCATCAGATCCCCATAGCGCCGAATAGTACTGATCACCACCACCGTGTAAGGAATAGCCAATATACTTTTCATCTACACCGCTAAAGGGATTTAATGCCCAACGAAAATATCCGGTGTGTCCATCGCCAACACTACGTTCAACATCATACGCCAATATAACCGAATTGTCATCACCATTAATTCGGGTAAAATGGATGCCGTCCTGAGAGGTTGCCAACAACGTTGCCTGACTTTTTGCAATACCATTTTTATGATAACTTAAATACACGGTGCCATCAATAACATTTGCATACGGCGTTTCCGTATGCCCATTACCCTGCGTATTATCGTGATAAATAGGGTTAGCCGCTGGCTTTTCTTCAACATGATCAAAAGCGCCCGCCGCTAATGCATCATCGTACGAAATCCAATTCGCTTCACTCGGTAAACCATTGCAAAAATATGCCCAAATACCGCCCTCTGCATTATGGTGATCTGTTGAAAAATAGAGTGCATAATCATAGGGGAAATCGACAACATCTGCCATTGGCACCAGTGTCGTGTAATAGGGCCCTGGACTAGGCATGCCTGCTGGCGCCTGAATTACATCTGCATATTTGGTCATGGTATAATGCGTCATCACAGTCCCCTAGGCCCATTCATGTAGGCGAAAGGGAGCATACGGGGACTAAAATGGATGCCAGATTCGATTCAATGCAAACTTATGCCTCATTCAGAAATTGGTCAATTAATGCATCTGCCCATGCCTCATTGGCTTGACGCGTCCGACCAGCATTATGCGGCGTATGCACAACATTGTCACGGCCGAGCAACGGCGAATCAAGCGGTAGCGGCTCAGCATCAAATACATCAGCCGCCAAAGCCAATTCATCATTCAGCACGCGCTTATATAACACATCTGTGTCACAAATTTGTGCCCGTGTCGCATGAACAACTAAGCACCCCTTAGGCAAAGCGTTAATCATCTCCGCCGTTACTAATCCACGCGTTGATTCCAATAACGGCAGCATGGGCGCAAATATCTCAGCATCCTGCATAAGC
>CBDUFM010000684.1:0-2413 GCA_965366325.1 uncultured bacterium | reverse complement strand
TCAGCCGAATAAGCAGCGATGGCGGTGACAGTGTTGATGCATGCAATGAGAGCGATGAGGCTAAGTACAGAGTGAGCTGATTGATGCATGGAATTCCTTGCTGCGGGTCCTACAGTTAATGCCATATTTTTGTAGGCAGAATCTTGTAGGCTTATTGCAAAAAGGAACTGTCTCTATACCCGTGTGTTATGAAAGCGTCACCGCTGTGCTTAATAATAACCACCTTGTTCAACATGCTTAAGGCCTAGTAGACGTTGTTGTTCATCGTTGGCGGCGGCTGCGACGGCATCTGGGATCTGTAGTGGTTTTCCGTGCATAGTACCAATGCGCATATTCGCATATTGAATCTGATAGAGGTAGCGCACCTCATCACTGATATTTGGTAGGCCGCCATGCCAAATATCATTAGTAAATAATATCATATCGCCGGCTTCACAGCAAAAGCTGCGTGCTTCGTTGCCATTCCAGGATGTTTCGTTCATCGGGATTCTGCCCGAACGATGGCTGCCAGGGACAAGTATAGTCGGGCCTGATTCTTCAGTGAGATCATTGAGGTAAAAATGCGCAAAGCATTCATACATGGGCAGGCGAACGCGTGGATCGGCGAGTATGTCTTCTGGTAAAGAGATTGCCTGCCAATCGCTATGCAGCCCCATCGGATGACGGCCCGGGCCAGTGAGCCAGCAGGTGCCACCGACAATATGGAAATATTTATTTAAAACGTACTCCAGAATATCCATAACGATGGGAATATTAATGTAAGGCAGCAAAGCTGGATGACCGCAGGGACCGCCGCCAGATTTTTGTAGGAATTTAATGTCTTCTCGGCGCTCGCCGTTTTTGCCATAGCCCCATGAGCTGTAATCACCTTCTTTGCGACCATTGTTGAAGCCTTCCATGATTTCACGGACTTCGGCAACTTTATCGCGTGGAATGGCATTTTTAAATACGAGAAAACCGTCACGGTAAAACGATTCAATATAGTCATCAAAGTCTTTGTAGCTTGGCGTTTCGAGGGGTTTTGCATGAATGACTGTATTATCACCGAGACCCTTGCGGGTGAAATGATTGCCGAGGCTACGTATTGGTGCTTGCTCAGTTTCGGTATATGCGCTCATGCTCGTACTCACTTTCGTCTATGGTGGATCAAGACTGCCAGAAAAAGAATAGTTCTTTATAGATGGGAATTCCTATCTATGGCTGGATTTGATCTTATGGACTCTTTTTTCCGATAAAACAGCAATCTTATATCTTGTTTTGATATAAACATGTCTATATTTGACCAGATATGATGAGCGACCTGTAGTAGTGGGCAGTGCCGTTAGTGATGTTGTTGTCGGTAGCTGCGCGGTGAGCAATGCATCAGTTGCTGGAATTGGCGATTGAAGGTCGAGAGGGTGCTATATCCACAGTCGAGACTGATGTGCAGGATTGACTCGTTACTGGTGGCGAGTCGAGAGCAGGCAATTTCGATGCGTAGCTTGTTGAGGTAGGCTTTTGCGCTGTAGCCCGTGGCTGATTTAAATAAACGATTAAAGTGGACATGACTCACAGCGCATAGTTCAGCCAGATCAGGAATGCGTATGTCTTCTGCAAAGTGTGCACTCATATATTCAATGGCTGCTGCGATGGACTCGATACTGTGTTGTTTCTTCTGGCTTGTTTGTTGTATATGGGGCAAGCGGTGTAATTGCACCATGCAAGACCAAACCAGTGATTGCAGTGCGGGCTTTTTGTAGACGTGATGCTCAGTGTTAATTTCATCAATTAAAGCGGTGATTAATTGTTTTAAAAGTGGATGCTCATGTCCACGTAATATATTACAAAAATATTTGCCACAGAGTTTATGTGATGATAATTCAGGACTTTGTAATGGAGCGAGTAGGCGTGGCGCATCAAAATGAATAAAGGTCCAATCACTGGTGGTGCCATCATGGCTGCGAGCGAGATGCATTTCTTCTTCGTTGATAACGCACATGTCACCGGCTTGGTAGGGGATGATCTTATCTTCAATCATAAAGATGCCGCTGCCGCTATGACAAAGGCCAAGCTCAATGACATCATGCTGATGCAGGCTTGTGATCGCTTGGTCACCCTGCTTGAAGAAATAGGCATAAATGGGGAGCGCGCTCTCTAGGAGGATCTTATTACTGACGTGGGCTATGTGTGATGATTTTTGCATGGTTTATGTAGTTATATGCTAAGAAGTAAGCAATTCCACTGATACTATAGCGCCATCACGACATAGCTTACGAGAACAGGGAGTCACCGATGGCGATTATTGAGAACTACGACGAGCAGGTCTATGCCAGCGTACTAGGCAAAATCTATGGGGTCTACATGGGTCGCCCATTTGAGGGCTGGTCAAAAGCGAAGATTGAGGAGAAGTGGGGATTAATCGATCGTTACGTGA
>CBDUFM010000683.1:0-2413 GCA_965366325.1 uncultured bacterium | reverse complement strand
ACAAAGAGCTCTACTCGTTAGTGTGTTTTAATACTGACATAAAGGCGGCCTGTGGAACTTCCACGTTACCAACCATTTTCATGCGTTTCTTGCCTTTTTTCTGCTTTTCGAGCAGTTTGCGTTTACGGCTGATGTCACCACCGTAGCATTTTGCGGTAACATCTTTACGCACGGCGCGAACAGATTCGCGGGCGACCACTTTGTTGCCGATAGCAGCTTGAAGAGCGACCTCGAATAAGTGACGCGGGATTTCATCTTTGAGTGATTTAACAATATTGCGACCACGGTATTCAGCGACGCTGCGATGACAGATCATCGCGAGGGCTTGGCATGGTTCGTGGTGAACGAGGATGTCGACGCGGACGAGGTCAGCTTCTTGGTAGCCACTGATATCGTAGTCCATGGTGCCATAGCCAGATGTCGCTGTTTTAAGGCGGTCGAATAAATCGTAGATCACTTCCGCGAGTGGCATTTTGTAAGTTAATACACAGCGTTCTTTGCCGAGATATTCTTGACGAGTATATTGCGCGCGGCGATCGGTTGCTAATTGCATGACCGCACCGACTTTGTCAGCAGGAACCATGAAATTAATATCCACTACGGGCTCTTCGATGCTGCGATAGCCTTCTTTGGGCAATTCAGCAGGCGTATGAATTTCGATGCAGCTGCCATCGTTTTTATTAACTTTATAAGTTACCGTTGGTGCGGTTTGAACGACATCGAGATCATGCTCGCGCTCAAGACGCTCTTGGCAAATTTCCATATGCAGCATGCCGAGGAAACCGCAACGAAAACCTTGGCCCAATGCGCCGCCGCTTTCTGGCTCGAAGGTAAAGCTGGCATCGTTGATTTGTAATTTTTCAACCGATTCGCGTAATTGATCGTAGGTGGTTTCGCCGCTTGGGTACAGACCACAGTGAACCATAGGCATGGCTTCACGGAAACCGGGTAATGCTTCGGCGCGATCTTTATCAAGTGTTATGGTGTCGCCAACTTTTACATCGGTGAGTGCTTTAATCGCACCAGTAAAATAACCCACTTCGCCGGCGCTGAGACCTTCTTTTACGGCGGTCATTTTTGGTGCGAGGCGACCGACTTCAGTAACGTCGTAGGTGCCTTTGCTTTTAATCAGGCGAATTTTGCTGCCGCGTTTAATGCTGCCATTGATGACGCGGAAATACACGATGATGCCACGGTACTCGTCGAAGACGGCGTCAAAGATGAGCGCTTGTAGTGGTGCATCGGGGTTGCCGACTGGAGCGGGCATGCGCTCAACGATGGCGGTGAGAATTTCAGGAACACCTATGCCGGCTTTAGCGCTTGCTAAGATGCAGTCCGTTGCATCAAGGCCGAGGCTTTCTTCGACTTCTTCGGCAACAACTTCTGGTTGAGCCGCTGGTAAGTCGATCTTGTTCAGAACCGGAATAATTTCGAGATTTTGTTCCAGCGCGAGGAGGAAGTTGGCAACCGTTTGTGCTTCCACGCCTTGGGCGGCATCAACTAAAAGCAGAGCGCCTTCGCAGGCTTGGAGGGAGCGGGTCACTTCGTAGCTGAAGTCGACATGTCCGGGGGTGTCGATGAGGTTAATTTGGTAAGTCTTGCCATCACTGTGCTTGTAGTTCAGACACACGGCGCGGGCCTTGATCGTAATGCCGCGTTCACGCTCGAGATCCATGTCATCAAGCATCTGGCTTTGCATATCACGATCGGCCACGGTACCAGTTGCCTGAAGCAAGCGGTCGGCAAGGGTGCTCTTGCCGTGGTCAATGTGTGCAATGATGCAGAAGTTACGAATGAGTTCGAGCGGATAAGGCATGTGGGCGGCAGTGTAGATCGTTGTTGGCCCGAGCAATCCCTGTCATTTCTCAAATCAGTCTGTGTTCGTTCCTAGTGGGTCAGTTGTAGGATCTGTAATGCGCTCTGGGTGTTGCTGAGGCTGCTGCAGACGATGCGATTGCAGATTTGGTCAATGTAATAGAGGCGATTGGCGCTGCCGCAGATCGCCCACTGTATCTGGGTATAACTAGCAGCTTCGCTAAAGATGACGATATCACCGGCCATGGGTTTGCTGCGCTGGCTGAGTTCGAGCTCGTAATTTTTAGAGAGGTACTTGAGGCTGCGTGCGAAGTGATGGTCGTAGAGGTGCTGTGAGGGGACACGCTTAGCAAAGAAGGATTCTTTGAGCAGTTGGGCTGGGTTGGCATGTTCCTGCTGATGCACCTGCGCGAGAATCAATTTGATGAAGCTCAGCGGGTGCAGGCGCACATTACTGTAGCTGTTTTGGGATTGGAGTTTGAGCCAGCTTAAGGCCGCAGCGTCAACGCGTAGGCCAATTGGGTTGCGGTCGGATTTTGCTAGGGTGCTAGGCTGGGTCTTAGGGGTAGCTGTAGGAGCAGTGTGCATCAAGGTATCC
>CBDUFM010000682.1:0-2416 GCA_965366325.1 uncultured bacterium | reverse complement strand
AAATTTAAGGATACGGTCAAAAATGGTTTGGAATGGTTAAAGGGAAACCAAAAGGCCAATGGGACTTTTGGTAAAGGTGCCAATTATGAAAATGCTGTGTGTACCATGGCCTTGTGCGAAGCTTACGCCATGACTATGGACCCTGCATTAAAAGAAGCTGCACAAAACGGCATTAATCTTTTATTGGAGCGTCAAGGAAAGTCTGATGCATTTCCGTATGGCTGTGGTTGGAATTATACGATAAATGGTGAAAAACGTGCGGATGGATCCGTTTCTGGTTGGGCAGTCATGGCATTAAAAGCAGGAAAGTCAGCGGGACTTGATGTCGGTGATGGCTGGGAGGGTGCTAAGGCCTATGTAGAGGCGGCATGGAAGGCGATTAATCCCAATCATGCGACTATGGACTCTTATGCGGAATCATTGTTTCCGTATACCTATAATCAGCTGACTAATACGGCCACTGTTGGTCGGCTTCCTTGTGTTGGCGCGCTGTGTTCGGTTTTTTTGGGTAAACGGCCCGGAGATATAATGCTGGATACCTTAATCAATAAAGTCATGTCTAGTCAGGTGCCGAAGGGCTATCCCTGCAATACCTATTATATGTACTACAACACGCTCGCAGTTTTCCAATACGGTGGCGAGAAGTGGAAAGACTGGAATGCGCAAGTGCGTGATATGTTGGTCGCAGCACAACATGGTAATGGCACTGGCTGTTTTAATGGAAGCTGGGATTACGAAGGCACCAAATTCCACGGGCACGAAACTGGCCGCTTGCTGAGTACAGCCTACTGTTGTCTATCGCTTGAGGTGTACTACCGCTACGAACGTATCAAGGGCCGTGCCCAGAAATAAATTTTAAAAACAGTGCTCAACGAGGGGATAGAAGCCATGTGTCAACAGAGGCCGGGATGTATCAAGCGGGTTATTCTAGGGCCGATATTTTATGCATGCATTTTAATGACTGCCTATTTACCGGTGCTTGGCGCGCAGACAGTAGCAGAGTTGTTTGCTAGCAACATGGTTCTACAGCGCGATAGGAAAGTGCCAATTTGGGGTACGGGCAAAAGCGGTGAAAACATTACGGTGGTGTTTGCTAAGCAGAAAAAGAAAACACGTGTAGGTAAGGATGGGACGTGGCGGGTTGAATTAGACGAGCTTCAAGTTGGCGATCCAGAGACCTTAATGGTGTTGGGCACACAGAAAATTATCTTTGAAAATGTCCTGGTTGGTGAGGTTTGGTTTGGCTCTGGTCAATCCAATATGTTTACGCCAGCAAGTTGGTATAAAGCAGACAGCGCTCTCACAGAGATGATAGCAAATCCACCTAAAGATTTACGTATTTATTATGAAGGTAAGTGGCAATCCACTTACGGCACTGAATTTTCAGCACTCTTATTTGCTTTTGGCGTTCATTTACAAAAAAACTTGCAGGTCCCAGTTGGCCTAGCAGTTGCAGCACAGGGTAGTACCGCTTCGCGGCTGTGGTTAACGCCAGAGATGGCGATGGCGGACGCCGCCTTAAAGTTACAAGTGGAAGCCTTGGAGCTTGCTTATCAGAACGAAAAAAAGCTAGACCCCAAAAAACGCATGCCAGGTATTTTAAGCGGCATGGGTTCTTTATATGAAAAAAAGGTGCGGCCATTTAATGGATTAGCGATTCGTGGTGTCTTGTGGGATCAGGGCGAGTCAGACACGGGACTTCCTGAGCTTAGCCAGCATGCGGTGATGCAGGCATTGATTCATGGTTGGCGGAACAATTGGGGACAAGATTTTCATTGGTTGTGTATTCAGAAGCCGAGTGGTGGTGGTTGTGCTTGGGATTACACAAACCCCATGAATAAAGAGGCAAAGCCATTCATGAAGCTGCCCGCAAGCAATACGTATTCTAAACTAACAGCGCGACGTGATCAATTCGCGCGTATGGCATCCATCGATAAAACCGTGACCGTTCCTGCAAGCGATCTGGTTGGTGGCTTGCATCCCAAATATAAATCAGTCTATGGGCAACGTGCAGCCGATGTCGCAATGGGTTTTGTTTATAAAAGTAGTAAGACATATAGTGGTCCCATGTATGTAGATCATAGGATTAAAGGCGGGACCATTGCAGTTAAATTTACTCATGTAGGAAAAGGCTTAGCCTTTAAACATGGCAGCACGTTACAGGGTTTTGAGATAGCAGGCGAGGATGGTCAATGGCAGTGGGCAACGCATTGTAATATTGTGAAGGATGTGGTCATGGTGACTTGTGCAGCAATTAAAAAACCAGTACATGTTCGTTATGCGTGGCATGCGGTTCATCCGTGGGCAAATTTATTTAATAAAGATGGTTTGCCAGCGTTTACCTTCAGCACGCAGGATGCTCAATAAAGAGAATCTCTAGCAATATGCTAGTGCTATGACAGCATTGCGCCGTTTG
>CBDUFM010000681.1:0-2419 GCA_965366325.1 uncultured bacterium | reverse complement strand
AGAAATCGCCAATGGGGCATTCCACACTCGGATGCTCTTGGTCATCATAATAAATCCGAATAATGGTCGAGCGATAGAGTCCAGTCGGCGTCATCCATATCTGTTGAATCGAACCTGGGCCCTCAATATCCGCCAAGACAAAGGTCTCACCAGGTTTAATCCCATCACAAGGATGCACCTTCCAACCCGTACCCAATTCACGCGCACAGCCTGTGGCCTTGCCGTCAGCGTCTAGCGGAACCTCATCGCGGCCACCGCCAGCGCGAGCGCCGCTGCGGTTTTCGCTGCAAATAGATCGTGATTCAACATCACTGGTTAGTGACAAGGTTGCCATGGAACAATGTAAGCCATCAAAGGACATAGCTGCTTTCCTTCCGAAGAGGTGAAGCATCCATCCTACACAGCGGCTCAATACATGGCCAGCGGAATATCCCTTTAAACTTGGACTATCCTCTTATATTGACGTATTACATTGGCATAAAACAGGTCTTATCGCATATTTTTAATGACGATACAGTGATACTAGAATGGCGCCTACTACGGGCCACCTTCTAAAATACGTTCTACGATCACATCAGCCAAGGGAATGAGACGCAGACCCTTCGCCGCCAGTGCAACGGCGCGTGGATGCGAATCAGTACAACTAATGCTGGTTATTTCTGGCATCGCCTGCAGTTTTTCAAAGGCATCACCAGGAAAGATGCCGTGGCTGGCGACGACTTTAATGCTCGCCGCTCCCGCGTCGGTATAACTTTTTACCGCACCACGCAGGGAACCGCCGGTGCGAATCATGTCGTCATAAATAACCACATGCTTGCCCTTCACGTCGCAACTGACAGCACTGACCTCGGTCTCGCTGCCACTGAGGCGACGCTTAATAATTATAGCGGCTTCCCAGCACAACTCTTGTGCAAGACTTTGAACCCATTTGGCCCGACCAGCATCAGTCGACGCAAGTACATCACCACCTAATTCTCTGAAGTGCGGGATAAGGACTGGCTTGCAATATATATGCCGTGCAACCAAGTGGCCTTCGCAGTAGTGAGGAATACCTTCGGCATGCAAATCAACAAACCAGGCACGATTGCCGCGCGCAGCAGCAGGAATCGCAGACAGTAAACGCGTGCGTGTTTTGGCAGTGATGACTTCACCTGCAATAACACTGCGCTCCATAGTACTGTAACCAAAATAGGGAATCACTAATTCTAAACGACGCGCACCATATTTCGCAATCGCACAGGCAAGATCATAAAAAACCAAGGTCTGTGCATCATCATAGGTACCACCGACCAAGAGCACATCGCGATCTGCCACGCTGTCGATCAATCGCTGATAAACCTCGCCGTCAGGAAATGTCTTACGCTCAACCTTGCCAATCTCGGCCCCTAGTTTCTGCGCAATTTGGGCGGCCATGTCCTCATAGGCATCAATACTGAAGACGATTGGATTACTTAACTTACCCATGGCATTTCCCTCGCGTGTTGCTCCGTTGTGCGGGCAAGATGCGACTTGTAAAGCGGCCGCTCACAGGGCTCAGCTATCATGCACACGACACCAGATAATTGAAGACATCTATGCAGCACCGTAAGCCACGCTATTCCTATAAGCAGATGGGATTGCTAGTAATTCGCAGCTTTTCGACAACAATACAGAACGAAGACAGCACGAAGACAGCACGAAGACAGCACGCAGCTATTTCTTGCATGCCATTAATGTACAGTATGTACACGCGTTAAATCCCAATTTGACACTGCCACTATCATCGAGACCAACATCCATCGCATGCGCATTGGATTAAATTATATAATTAGGGCACACAGCACAGAACAGCCGTAAGAAACACAGGTAACTTACTCCTGCCCCTCAATCAAGCACACATTGTCATAATGCAGACTCTCGTCTTGCCCTGAAAACGCTAAATGACTGAGCGTGTCGCCTTCAACTGCGCCTAAGTCATCGATAAAATCAATCTCGATTTTCACCCATTGCTTCGTAGCGACATCAACAATGTTATGCTTGCGCGGCCAGCCATATGCGCCTGCATAAGCAGCTCTACCGTCTAAACCAACTCGATTATTCCAAGACTTGTTGATACATGCCTGAAAAATTAAGGCCGATTCTTTTTCTGTGAGATACACATAAAAGGACACCTTTCGTATCTGGCCCTTTTTGCTACCAAGAATATACTGTTCTAACAACGGAAAATGATTATTACCAGTCGGCACAAAACAAACAGCACCCTCTTGGCTCAATGCTCGCTGCTCGCGTGGCTCTCCACTCAACCAGTTATACAAGTGTAAATCATCACCAAGAATAGATATTCCCGGTTGTTCCTGCTCAGCTATCGATGCAAAAGCATCTCCAAACAAATTTGCCGGGGCCGGTTACCTTCTGGATGAAATGGAGCTTGTCAAATAAC
>CBDUFM010000680.1:0-2420 GCA_965366325.1 uncultured bacterium | reverse complement strand
CACCCCAGAGCCAATACGGATGACTTTTCTTAGCATAATTAAATAAGCGCCGAGGATGAATGCGTCCAATAAACGATACCCAATCACCGCGCGTATAGCGATCTAAATCGGCAATAAAGTCAGACATACTCTGATAGCGCTCTTCTGGACGATGCGCCATTGCACGTAAAATAATCCACTCTAAGGAACGCGGGAAACCTGGCACATACTGCCGTGGCCAGCGTGGTTCAGTGCGCGCACTACGAATCGCGGCAAGGCAAGATTCGCGTTCGGTAAAATGAAAATAGGGCAGACAGCCACCAGTGGCAAATTCATACAATACCACACCCAACGAATACACATCGGTGCGCTTATCTACGTGCTTGGCATCGGTTGCCTGTTCAGGCGACATATAATCTAGCGTGCCGATAATTTGACCCGTGCGCGTTAATCCTAAACCGTGGTCCATTTCTTTGGCGATACCAAAGTCGGTCAGCAGGGGATGTTCTTCATCACCTAAAATATTTTCCGGCTTTAAATCACGATGAATAATGCCCGCAGCATGGGCGTGATCCAAGGCAGATGCCACACAGCGAATCATGTGTACGGCACTTTTTATGCTCATCTTGGTCGAGCTGTAGCGACGCACAGCGAGATCCATCACCATATAGGCAACATCACTATGCTTACCCTTATTCAGCGGCAGTCGGGCCTGTTCACTTTCCTTGCCCTTATCCTGTAAACCGGCATGGATATTATGAACCGAGACAATGTACGGATGCGTACCAAGCTGCTTGGCCCAATCAGCCTCTTGTAAAAAACGCTTATGTGCCGCTGTACCAACCCGAGCTGTGCACACCTTGATAGCGAAATGGGCATGCTCGTCCATCTCTGAACCGAGGAGCTCGGCGGCCATTCGTGCCTGCTCACTGCGCGGTAACTGCTCTAATTCTTGACGTACTAAGACCCGCTCTTTCGGCGTGTATTGAAGCGTCAGGAGATGTACAAAGTCGTATTCGGCTTCGTAGACTTCGCCCATACCACCGCGACCAAGCCCCCGGAAGAGACGCCATAAACCGAGCGTCTCGCCAACCAGTGGATAATCATCATCTATTAGTGAAGAGGACAATGGACTCGCAATTGGAATAGGGCCTGTGAGTTGGGCGGCCATTGCCATAAGCATAGTAAATGGCATTTCGCTGCAAGGGCTGTAGCAGCATAACCTAAAGAGATGTGGCAGTCGATGAAACCCACTTAATACAGGCCAAGCAGCAATGGCATTTTAACTACTTATTACGATTAGGCTTAGCCATAGATCTGGGAGGATCCCCTCTCACAACAGCAGTAGCGCGCGAGATGCGCGGCGCTGAGGCCGAAGTTTACTGGTTTAAATGAGAACCAGGCAATAAAGAAGATTGCGTGCTACTGCTGTTGTGAGAGGGGATCTGGGAATTGCACTTGGCGCAACCCTTGTCAGGATCTTCGGCCCCGGAAGGACGACTATGCACGAGAGCGTCAAAACCCTGCTAGAGCTATATGATATAGACCGCCAACGTCTCATCTTAAAGAAGAATCGCGAACGTCGCGAAACCGATGTTGCCAGTGCTGAGGCTGAGATTGCAGCCGCACAGGAAGCAGCGGAAGCCGCGCGCCAAGAAGCCGACGAATATACGGCTCTCATTGCCCAAAAGACGGCTGCGATTGAAGAGGCCGACACCACCATAGAGCAGCTGCGCAAAGATCAGAGCAGCGCCAAGACCAACAAAGAATATATGGCCATTATCAATGGCATCGAAGAATCAAAAGCCGCACAAATAATGGCGAAAGAGAAACTCGCCGAAGTGACTGCCGCGATTGACGAGATCAAGGCAAAGGCCGATGCCCTGCTCGCCGAAGCAGAAGCAACCAAAGCAAGCGCCGAAGCCAAAATTGCTGAATTGAATGCCAACGTTGATGCCGAAGGCAGCGAAGCGGAACTCGACCGCCTCTACGAAGAACAAATCACCAAAGTCGACTCGAAGTTCCTCGAAGTGTACGAGCGCTTAACCAAGTCGAATCACCCGATGCCTTTGATGGCTATCGACCCCAATACGCGGGCAACGGTCTACGGTAATCTGATCAGCCAGAACCAAATGGAACAGATCCGCAACGGCGTGCTGTGCATCGACCAAACCAACAACGCGATTCTTTACATCAAAGACTAGTACATCGCTGAGCGGTACCCTGATTCAACAACGAACGCACTCAAGACCACGGCCATGCCGTGGTCTTTGCATGTACAGCCTCTATCACCCAGTAAGTAACCCGTATTACCTAGTCACAACATTGCATGCAACGGGTTATCCTAGTATACAATATGCACCGTGAAGGAAACATAAATGAAGTTACTATCAGTAATTACAGCATTGCTCTTGGTCAGCATGCTCATCGCTGAGGACCGC
>CBDUFM010000679.1:0-2421 GCA_965366325.1 uncultured bacterium | reverse complement strand
CCTGTACACCATTTTCGCTCAGAGATAGCGCAATCGGGCTACTCCATTTTTGAGATTCAAGCTGTAAGTCGTGTGCATGGTTTTTAATCCTGCGCTGCGTAGGCACGCTTGTTAGACTGCGACCCATAATATGCACGAGGTCTTTTTCTTGATGAAAACGAATGCCATCACGTTCAATGCCTAGGCCCGGCACCTGACACTGCATATGCTCCAAAAGATCCTGCCACCACGCGCGCAGGCGCGCCTGATTTGCGACCTGTAATTGCACAAACCAATCTTGCGGTTCATCACCAAGGTGGAGATGCAGATTTTGAGCTTGCTGGAAAATGTTCATTTTTGCAAGTGCCGCACAGGCTGCGGCGTGCTCAAACATTTCGTTATCGAGTAAGATCTGCGCATGCTTGCTCAGACCAAGCCAAGTACTGCTGTTCAACTGTCTGTGTACAGTAGGCAGATCTGCAATGTGTAGTTCTAATGCCGTCAGTCTGTTACTACACAATAACAGCAACATGACCATGACGCTGCACGACAGCGTCGCTGCTAAAGTGCCTGACCAAGCAGGCAACAAAGTGCGCATTATAATATTACTAACGTTCATTTTCATAAAAAGAGACCACATAGGAGTATAGCCGCAGGGCGCTGAAAAAACAGCCCCTTTTTTTGTGCATATTTACCTCAGAATAGCGAGCATGTTGTGGATCAATCTCTTCTTACCTGGTGCTGGCCTCATTCTGCGCGGTCGCCTCATCAGTGGTGCGCTCGCACTGATCCTCAGCATGATCCTGCTTGGTCTCATGATTGTTGCCCCGCTGATGACAACCGAGAGCTTGGCAACGAGCCTCTGTATCAAACTTTTCGCCGGCTATGTGGCCCTTAGTCTATTATCGTCCATGTTTCATTGGTTCATTGCGCGCAAACGCGTCTTAGATCACGAACAGCTGCGTCGTTTGCATCAAGAGGTCTGTCAGGCTTATTTGAACGATAAATTGGATGCCGCCCTCCAACTTGCCCAGCAAATTTGCAAAGAAGCGGGTACGGTCATTGGCTCTTGGCAGCTGCTGGCACTGGTTGCTGATGCTAAGGGTGATCTCGCTCTTGCGCGTTCGGCACGTAAGCAAGCGCAAGCAATTCAAGACCAAGATGATGACCTCTAAGATGTCCTATAAGAGAGTGTCTGTGTCACCGTTAGCAGTTTTCCAGATGCTAGGCATGGTTGTTCAGCACAAACTGGCTAGACTTGGCCTTCTAAGCAGCACTGTCATGCTACATGCAGGAGTTTAAGTGAGTAAAATTCGGATTCGTAATGGTCCTTATACGAACCGCGAGGTAACCCTTGCCGAGGCCGCCGTGACCATTGGTCGTGACGCCGAAGCTGGTTTGCCGATTCTGGATCGTAGTGCAAGCCGCTTCCACGCCGAAGTCGTACCGGTTGGTGGTATGTATTTCGTACGCGATCTCGACTCCAAAAATGGCACCTTTATCAATGACGACAAACTCGAAGATGAAGAGCTGCTTCGTGAAGGCGATGTCATCAAAATTGGCACCACCGAATTGGTCTTTGAAAGCGGCATCGCGCTTACCGATAGTGATTCTGGTCAGCAAGTCGCCTACGATGACGAATTACGCCTCACTAATACCATCGAATTCCGTGTTGATGATCTTTCTGATATTGAAGATGAACACGATAAAAAAGATGATGGCCACTCTTTACGCATCCTGTATCAAGTTGGTAAAACCTTAAATAGCAGTAGCGCTGACCCTTGCTCTAAAATGCTCGACCTTTTAATTGCCGCACTGCCAGCAGATCATGCGATCGTGCTCATTCGCCAAGGCAATACCAGCAAGCTAACGCCTAAATATATTCGCGCCGCAGAACAATGGTCTAAACCAGTTATCGCGCGCAGCATTATTAAAAGTGTGATCACTGAAAACCGCGCTGTCCTAACTGAAAATGCACAAGAAGATCAACGCTTTAACCGTCGCAATAGCATTGTTACTGGTAACGTGCGGTCCGTGATTTGCGTGCCCTTAAGTGTAAAAGGTTCCATGCGCGGCGTGGTCTATATTTCTCGTAGCGGTGGTAACGAACCATTTTCACATGCTGATTTAGAATTGCTGTCTGCCTGCTCTATTCAATTAGGTATGTATTTCAGCAACCAAGAACAAATCTCCAAACAACATTCTATGTTGTGGCATACAATTAATTCTATGGTGCATATCATGGAATTAAGTCATGCCTGTGTTGGCCGTGGTAATCGCTGTGCACGTGCGGCTATTGCTGTTGGAACGCACTTGAAAATATCTGAGAAAAGCCAACGCGCTGTTAAATTAGCTGCGTCGCTTCATCACATCGGCATGCTTAGCCATCAAGAAAGTGATCCTGATGAATTAGCAGCGGCGCTTACTATTCTCGATAATATC
>CBDUFM010000678.1:0-2426 GCA_965366325.1 uncultured bacterium | reverse complement strand
GTGGACGGAATGCCGTCTGCGATACGATACTTGGTAACCGTTCGACGACTAATATCCAACCCTTCTTTCGCCAGCATATCAGCAATCACCTGATCGGAAAGCGGTTTACCCTTATCTTCGTCTTCAATAAATTTAGCAATTTTCAGACGTACTGCGCGTGAACTTTCGCCCTCTGTACCATCCTGACTCGCAATACCGCCGCTAAAGAAGACCGATAATGCCATCACACCAGACGGGGTTTGGATATATTTATCCTTCACCGCACGACTAACCGTTGCCACATGCATGCCAATTTTGTCAGCGATATTCTGGCGCATAAGTGGCCGCAGCTGTTCCGGCCCTTGCTCTAAAAATGCTTGTTGATGCTTCACAATCTCAGTCGCAATACGCAACAAGGTCCGCTTACGCTGGGCAACAGCGTCGATAATAAAACGCGCTCCCGATAACTGTTCTTTTAAATAAGCCTTATCGCGTGGATCACAGCCATCACTGGCCACCAATTCACTATACACGTCATTCACTTGGACTTTTGGTAAATGTGAATCTGGAATCGATACAATCCACTCCTGATCCTTATTACGCTCCACAATAACATCAGGAATGATATATTGATTTTCTACGGCTGAATAAGCTGTGCCTGGATGTGGATCGAGATGCGCAATAACCTCAACGCCTTCCTGCACACGACCAACATCAACCTGCATCTGCTGGGCAATAACCGGCAATCGATTACGCAGTACATCATCCAAATGATTACTGATTAAATTAAGCTCAAAGGAATTATCGCCCGGTTCGCGTTCTAATTGTAAAACTAAACAGTCAGCCAAATCACGCGCACCGACACCCGCAGGCTCACACGAGCGTACCGCCTCCCATGCCTCTTCGGCATGTTCCAACTGATGTTCTTCCACCAATTCCTCTAAGGGCACGGTTAAATAGCCGCGTGAATCTAATTGCCAACAAATATCTGAGATCAATTCGCGTGCCTCAGCACTCATCTCAATAAAGCGTAATTGATCGATTAAATAATCCGCCAAAACAGGCGGCCGTTCTGCCGTTGCGTTAATCGCCGCCATTTTATCCGGCGCATCTTCATCGTAATTACTCGCCCGCTTTTTTAGGAAATCACCATATGCATCCTGATCACCGTTAAAATCATCAGTCGGCTGCAAGGGGCTTTCAATCGTCAATGCTTCCGGTGAGGCATCGTTAGCACTGGTATCAGTCAACTCACCTTGCTCATCACGATTATCATCTGCCACATAATCTTCATCAGGGCCATCTTTGATCTCAAGCGCAGGATTGCTTTCGATTTCCTGCATAATGCGTTCTTCGAGAGCCATTTGGGGCAACAGCAATATTTCTATCGACTGAATCATCTGCGGAGTCAGCTTCAGCTTCTGCTCCATCCGCATATTCATGTTTTGTCGTAGCTGTATAGCCATGTGACTATTTTCTCCCCCGGCAATCCGATCAGTTCAACCTAGACGGATTGGCCCCTTATAAGCTATAGCAAAGAATAAGCCAATTAAGTCAGGAAGCAAGATCTTGACACAGACTTTCCCCTCAAGGCCTGTAACTACAGCGTGTTATATTCCCGCATTGAATCCGTTAGCGGCGTCCAACGGCGTCCCACCAATAGAGATTGGCGAAGAAATGTAGACAAACACAACGCCCCACCTACAGCGGCAGGCCCCCGCAAGCGTATATGACAGTTCTCGTGCAAACAGTGACTTGGAACACTGCCTGTTTGCGCATTTCCCAGTAACCACTAGGATCTAAGTATCATCTATTTACAGAACGCACTTTTATAGGGCATACTGTGTAAGATGAATTACACTAACGGCATGCAGCCCCTCTCTCAAAGGCAATCCATCAGTGAGTAGCGATAATCAACCTGTGGTAGATGAGCAGACATTATGCACCGTGCTGTTAGAACGTGGCTGGGCCACAGAAGATGAGATTGAAGCCGCTCAAATCGATATCGACATGGGTATGGCCAATGGGCCCCTCGAGAAGCGACTCTTTGAAAAAGGCATTATCACCGAAAAAGACTTAGTCACCCTGCAAGAAATATGTGCACTACCAAGTAGCATTGCTGGTTTCACTATTCTTAAAACCGTTGGTGCTGGCGCCATGGGCGTGGTCTATTTAGCCGAAGACTCTAGCGATAAAGAAAAAATTGCACTCAAGGTCATTAACGCCAAACACTGTGATGATCAAGATTTCATTCAGCGCTTTCATCGTGAAACCAAAGCCGTCAGCAGCCTTAAACATAAAAACATTGCCGGGAGTCTCGGTTCCGGAAAATACAAAGACCAACTCTACTTGGCAATGGAGTATATTGATGGCCCCAGCTTGGCGGAGATATTAGCCAATCACGGTCCGGTTCCTGAAACTTATGCCCTACGCACGATTATGCAGAT
>CBDUFM010000677.1:0-2433 GCA_965366325.1 uncultured bacterium | reverse complement strand
TCGCAGAAAACATTGCCGGAAAACATGGCCATGTTGACCACAATTTAATTCCTAAAGTTGTCTACACCTGGCCTGAATTAGCCAGTGTCGGTAAAGATATTACTGAATTGAAAAATGAAGGCCGCAACATCAAAACCGGCACCTTTCAATTCAAAGTCAATGGACGTGCACAGGCTTCCGGTGATCTCGATGGTTTTGTCCGAGTCATTTCTGACGAAGAAACCGATGAATTGCTCGGTGTCACCATCCTTGGCCCACGCGCCTCGGATCTCATTGGCGAAGCTGGCATTGTTATGTCCTTTGGCGGTACCGCCGAAGACATTGCCCTCGTTTGTCATGCCCACCCAACCTTCTCCGAAGCGGTCAAAGAAGCTGCCCTTGATGCTATTGGCCGCATCATTCACGGCTAACGGCTAGTTCACGGATAAGCCATGTATGCACAGAAAGGCTCAGCATGAGCACAGAAGACAACAAAGAAATGTCTGCAGCCTTACAGCGCGAAATAGAATTGCTAACGCAAGAGATTGATTTCGCCCAGCTGGAAAAGGACGGCTTACTCAAAAATGTCGATGGTGAATACATCTGTCAAAATGTCAGTAATTTACCGCGACACGTGCGTAAGCAAATTAAGAGCAATATTAAAACTGAATTCGGCGCCCTACTGACATTTTTCAAGACAAAAAAGAACAAGCTCTAAAACGAGCTTATTCTTTTCCTACAGTCTTAATCCAGCGCAAGCTGCAGCGCATACACACCACTTGGCAACGTAAAGACACCCGCATCACCCTGAGCCTCTATTTCAGGCGCCAAGCCACTCAGCACCTGCCCCGGCGCCGTAAATACCGCTGTCGTATTACTGGGCACTTCAATCAGCATTTCAACCTGCTTACCACTACGCTTCCAATCACTGCGAATGCGGCCGCGCTGTGAATCGTAAGCACAACGCACCCAATCAATGCCCGCACCGAGCGTTGGTTTTATTTGGATTTGCTCGAAGCCTGGTTTAAGCGCTTTGATGCCAGCCACGTTGGCATAGAGCCATTCCAAAACAGCACCGAAAGAATAATGTGCATACGAATTCATACTTGGATCACCAGGGCCATGTTCCGGCGTCCAACCATTCCAGCGCTCCCAGATAGAAGTTGCACCCTGATCAATCGGAAATAACCACGATGGGTATTCGCGTTGGAGCAATAAAGCAAAAGCTACCTCATCATAGCCAAAGCGACTTAAGACTGGCAATAATAAATGTGTTCCCACAAATCCAGTCGACAAGCGATTGCCACGATCCGTTATTTTCTGAGCCAAACGTTGAGCCGCAGCTGCTCGCTGTGCCTCAGGCAACAAATCCATGTCTAAAGCGACCACTAAACCAGTTTGGCTATCACCCTCGATAATACCGTCTGCAGCCACAAAACGCTCTTGAAAAGCAGCAACAATTTGATCAAGCCAGCTTTGGTAATGCTGCGCCTCATCCGTATACCCAAGCACCGCTGCTACCTGCGCACAAATGCGGGTACTGTATGCAAAATACGCCGTTAATAAAACCGGATGTGGCGTTTCATCATTATCATCGAGCCAATCACCAAAACAATGCGTGCTATCACGAATCCACGCGGTCGATGTAGATTTATAATAATCCACCAGCGCCTTCATCGATCCATAGTGCTCTGCTAATATGCGCTTGTCACCGTAATACTGATAAATAGCCCAAGCACAGCCAGTTAAGGCATCCGCCCACGCTGCATCCGCAGGCTGATCGAACATACAACCATTTGGCGCCGTATGCGAGACACTACCATCCGCACGCTGGGTATCGGCTACGTCACGCAGCCATTTCGTAAAAAAAGCGCTCACATCAGCATTATAGGCAGCGGTATTAATAAATGCCAAAGCATCACCAGTCCAGCCCAAGCGCTCATCGCGTTGCGGACAATCTGTTGGAATATCAATAAAATTAGCGCGCTGCGTATACCATGCGTTCGAGACTAATTTATTTACTGCATCATGCGAACATTCAAAAGATCCGCTACGCTTGCAATCACTGCTCACAGCAACACCAATAATCGTGTCCAAACTAGGTTTTTCAATGCCAGTTAATTCGACATATTGAAATCCGTGAAAGGTAAAACGTGGCTCCCATATTTCTTCATCTTCACTACGAATAATATACGTATCGGTACTGGAAGCCGCACGTAAATTTTCCACATAAATAGTTTTATTTGGCTGAAGGACTTCCGCAAAACGCAAGCGCAACATAGTCCCCGGTTTGCCGCGCACTTTAATCCGCGCCCAGCCCGCTATATTTTGACCTATATCAAATACCCACGACCCCGGGTCCGTCTCCCAATGCTGTACCGCTGGAAATTCTTCATCAATGCGCACGGGCACACTGGGATGCGCCTCTAGATTACTTTGCAGCAAACGCACCTT
>CBDUFM010000676.1:0-2433 GCA_965366325.1 uncultured bacterium | reverse complement strand
GCCTTGTTCCGACTGCTGCCAAACAAGTTAGATGTCTTCATCATCACGTTTGACAAAAATCAGAAGAGTTACTTGGATTATCAGGAGTCACTCGCCACACTCAAATAGCTGGGCTGCTGGCACCGCGACTTTCTAGTAGCTTCAGCCTCGTTTAGCGCTGCGTGAGGGCCGCTTTACCTTTTCACGGTGATGGCTAGCATGCCCGCCCATGTGAATGAGAGCGATGCGCGGTGAAAACCAAGCCCTTTCCAAGCAAACGAGTGAATTATGCCTAGTTTTACCCTTCCTGATGCAGCGGTGCTCACAATCGACGGTGAAGTTACCGGTTTTGATATCGCCAAACAGATCAGCACGAGCTTAGCCAAGAAAGCGCTAGCGATTAAGGTGGACGGTGAAGTCCGTGACTTGGCGCGCCCCATCACAGAAGATGCGGCAATCAGCATCATCATGCCCAGCAACGATGACCGTGAAGCGCTAGACATTCTGCGTCATAGCTGTGCACACGTGCTAGCCGAGGCGGTCTGTGAATTATTCCCCGGTACCAAGCTCGCTTACGGCCCAGCCATTGATGATGGTTTCTTTTATGACATGGCGACGCCCAAGCCAATAACTGCAGAAGATTTTCAAAACATTGAAAAGAAAATGAAGCAGATCATCAAAGAGAACCGCCGCTTTGTGCGCTGTGATTATTCTCATGAAGAAGGTCTTAAGCGTACCGAGGGTGACAAATATAAAACTGACAACGCAGAGCGTGCCATCGAGCGTGGCTCTGAATCGTTGTCCTTTTATGTAACTGGCGAAGCAGGCACTCATTTCGAAGATTTATGTGCGGGCCCACACGTGCCAAGTACTGGTAAATTAAAAGCCTTTAAAGTCATGGCCGTTTCCGGCGCCTACTGGAAAGGTGATCAAAGTTCCGATCAACTTACTCGCGTCTATGGCACCTGTTTTGCCGATCGCGATGGTTTAGATGCACACATCAAGCGTCTGGAAGAAGCGAAAAAGCGTGACCACCGTAAAATCGGTAAGGAAATGCAGCTCTTTCATATTGACGATGAAAACCCAGGACAAATATTTTGGCATCACAATGGTTGGAGCATTTACCGCAGCATCGTTGATTACGTGCGTAAAATAGTTTTAGCGAATGGCTATATTGAAGTAAAATCACCGCCAATGATGCCACAGAGCCTCTGGGAAAAATCAGGGCATTGGGCTAAGTATCGTGAAAACATGTTTGTCACCTGGGAAAATGCGACTAAAGATGTTGGCGATGGCGAACATAGTCGTGGTGATGACGACAGCAAAAACCGCGTTTTTGCCCTAAAACCAATGAATTGCCCAGGGCATATTGAAATTTTCAAACAACATTTACATAGCTACCGCGACCTGCCATTGCGCATGTCAGAATTCGGCTCGTGCACACGATTCGAACCAAGCGGTGCTTTGCACGGCATCATGCGCGTTCGTGGCTTTGTTCAGGATGATGCACATATTTTCTGTAGCGAAGATCAAATCGCAGCAGAAGTTGCTGATTTCTGTGAATTGCTCAAGCAAGTTTATGACGCTTTCGGTTTCACCTCTGAAAAAATCAGTGTGAAATTTTCAACCCGCCCTGAAGTCCGTGTGGGTAGTGATGAATCATGGGACCGTGCCGAAGCGGCCTTGGAAGACGCCTGTAAACTTGCAGGCCTCGAATATGTAGTGAGTCCCGGTGAAGGCGCTTTTTATGGGCCCAAATTAGAATTCACCCTGCTCGACTGTTTAGGTCGCGAATGGCAATGCGGTACCATTCAAGTCGATTATCAATTGCCATCCGAAGAACGCTTAAATGCCACCTACGTTGGCGAAGACGGCAACAAACATAATCCTGTTATGTTGCACCGTGCCATACTTGGAAGCATCGAACGCTTTATTGGTATATTAATCGAAGAATTTTCAGGCAAATTCCCATTATGGCTGGCGCCTGAACAAATACGTATTTTGCCAGTGACTGACGAGCATAAAGACTACGCTGAAGAAGTAGGCGCCCAGCTCAAAGCTGCAGGAATATTATGCAGTGTTGATAGCAAGTCAGAAAAACTAGGTTCAAAAATTCGTAACGCACGTAATGCGCGCGTGAATTATTTTGCTGTGGTCGGTGCCCAAGAAATTGAAGACAAAACTATTTCACTGCAAAAACAGGATGGCAGCAAACTCGGCAGTAGAGATATACCAAGTCTCGTGGCCGAACTTCAAGCAGAAATTAACGAGAAACGCCTCGCTTAATACCCTTGCTTGAAACGATATCCAAGAAGCCCCCATTGACCTGTTCAATAGGGGCTTTCTTGTTTCTGCTGGCGCGCATGTAGGTTTGTCCCATGACGGTATTGATGTGGTTTCGTAGCGATTTACGTATACATGATAATACAGCGCTCAGTGCTGCCGTAAAAAGCG
>CBDUFM010000675.1:0-2455 GCA_965366325.1 uncultured bacterium | reverse complement strand
CGCTCTGCAGGAGAACTACCAAACACACTGGCCTCCTGGCTGCCAAAAGCTTCATTCTGCTTCAATAACTGATTAATAAACAGCGTCTCGAATTGAGCCGCCGCTTGTTTCAGTCGCGCCTCCTGCGCATCATGCGCACTGCCCAAATCACCCGCTCGACCTATACTAAAATCGCTCATAATATTTCCAATTTCGCATGCAGGGCACCAGCTGCGTGCAATGCCTGAAAAACAGCAACGACATCGCGAGGGCGAGCCCCAAGTGCATTCATCGCATTACTAATAGCCTCAACGGTCGTGCCTTCCATAACGGTAAAGCTACCCGGTACGGTGTCCTCGGTTGATTTAAAGCCAAGGGGCGCACGTGGGAATTCCAACTGTTCACCCGTCGCCTTAGGCATTTCCCAAATGACGGACTCCATCATATCACGACCACCGTTAGGATCGCGCACTAATTTCTTACGCGGCATAACCTTTAAGCTGAGTCCCGCATGGCTAACCGCCGCTTGACTAATCTGAACATCTTTACCAACAACAATGGTACCCGTTCGCGGATTAATAATCACCTTGGCTATCGTATCCGGTAAGACACGCAATTGCTGTAGTTCGGCTATGGTGGTCGTCAGCTCAGTTTCAGATGGGGGTTTTATAAAACGCAGCGCCACGCTCGCAGAATCCGTAGCAACAACACGTTCTTCACCATACTCATCAATTAATCGCGAAGCAATTCTGCTCGCTGTTGTATAATCAGGGTTTTTTAAATTTAAATGAATCGAGTTACCAAACAGAATTTGGCGCGGCACTTCTCGTTCCACAATCGCACCGGGCAATTGGACCGCGACGGTTTCAATATTTTGGTGATCGATACCCGTTGAAATAACACCAGGCCCAGCATTACCAAAGCCACCAATAGATATTTGGCCTTGCGCAACGGCGTAGATGTTTTCATCCGCAGCAATTAAGGGCGTTTGTAATAATTCACCACCACGAAGGCTTTTACAATCACCGATTGCGGAAATACGCGTATGCAAGCGTGAACCGACCTTCGCATCATAGGGCAACTCAGCAGTTACTGAGACCAGTGCCATATTTTTACTGGTTATGTCAATTTCTGAAAACTGCATTTGATGGCGCGCCAAATATCGGCGGATTAATTTAATCGTCGCAAATCCCTTATCACCGGTACCGCTTAAACCAACCACAATGCCAAAACCAATCAATTGGTTATCGCGCTCACCAGCTATCTCCGTCAAGTCTTTGAGGCGAACGCCAGGTTCTTCAAATAAATCCTCGCTTTGAAGCGCGGGCACGCTCAAGCAAATAAGAAACAAAAGATGCAGGTATCTATACATGAGACTCAATTCCTAGAATGGCCAAATGATGTCAAAGAGGCGAGACAGCAAGCCCTCTTGTTGTGCGCGTGTTAGCGGACCTTCGCCCTCTATGCCAACGCGAAAATTATGAATGCGCTCGCTACGCACGGTATTCTCAGAGCTCACATCAACTGGACGTATAATGCCACTAATTAAAATCACTTTTGTATCGGCATTTATCTTAATCGAGCGGCGGCCCTCGATAACCAAATTACCGTTATCTAAAACCGCGGTAACCCGCGCCGTAATCGTTGCACGCACATCACCACTTGATTCATGCTTACCTTCGCCCTCGAATTCTTTCTCGGAGCTGATTCCAAGACCCGGTGTGGCACGTGCGTCCGCAGTTGCTGGGCTAATCGTTCCTGAAAGGCTCGCATCATTCTCACGTGAGGTCGAAGTCTTCTGTTGCTCAGTGACCTTGGTCGTCTCCTGCACATTAATCGTCAACAGATCACCCGGCTTGCGTGCCAGACGATCTGAATACGGCGTACCATCTGCTATGGTCTTCGCCTGCCACAAACTAGCAGCCTCTACTGAGCTCAGCAGAGTGCAAAGCACCACACAAAATCCCAGACGTTGAAGGATACGACACCTATTGCAGCTCATGTTCAGACTCCCAGCAGATTCGAGCATCGTCGCTCTATCCAGATCTCTAAACGCACAGCCCGTGCCAGAACCGATGAATTGCGCAAGATCTGATCAGTCTGATTGGAGTAAATATCACAAGAGTTGTAATAACTGGTGTTTATGAAGATGTTTCATGCAAGATCCATTTAACTTGCACCAAAATGCAGCCCGACATACTTCTGCGCCGACAACAGTTTATTACTACTACACAGCAGGAGTGGCGTTATGCCCATCGCAACATTCGAACAATACAAAGAAATGTTAGTAAATGCCCGCAGCGGAAAGTTTGCTTACCCAGCCATTAACGTAACCAGCCTTGAGTCTCTCAGTGCTTGTTTAGAAGCCTTTCAAGAATGCCAATCAGACGGCATCATCCAAGTTTCTTCTGGCGGCGGCAAACATGCATCTGGCGGCATCGGCGATATGGCCTACGGCGCTATTGTTCTTGCTGAA
>CBDUFM010000674.1:0-2462 GCA_965366325.1 uncultured bacterium | reverse complement strand
TCAATGATGGGTTTTATGTTGCCGATGTTTGCCGCACCCATGATTGGGATTGCGATAGTAATTTGGGCACGCTTAAGTCGCCCATGCTCTTTATCCGTGCGCTCCATTTTGTTGTTGGTCATTATGCTGTTTAGCTGCGCTGTTTGGACCTTGCTGCGCACTGATGGTGTGACTGGTAATTTTGCAAGCGAACTCGCTTGGCGTTGGTCAACTACTGCAGAAGAGCGCTTGTTAGCTGATGCAGATGATGTGTTAATAAAAAATGAGCATACTGTAACAGCAGTGGGTACTTCAGTGCAGAGCAGAACATGGTCAGGATTTCGCGGCGCCAAGCGTGATGGCATTGTACGTGGCATAAAGTTAGAGACTGATTGGAAGGTGCATCCCCCGCAGGAATTATGGAGTCGTAAAGTAGGCCCCGGCTGGTCATCTTTTGCCGTGCACGGTGAACTGCTGTATACACAGGAGCAACGCGGCAAAGAGGAATTGCTTGTGTGCTATAATCTATTAAGTGGCGAAAAAGTATGGCAGTATAGTGACCCAGAGCGATTTTGGGAATCAATGGCAGGTGCAGGACCACGAGCGACTCCGGCCTATCATAATGGTCGCATTTATTCATTGGGCGCCACTGGGATATTAAATGTACTTAATGCCGTCGATGGCACTAAAATATGGTCTCATCATGTTGCTGCCGAAGAACAGGTTACGGTGCCAACCTGGGGCCTGTCGGGTTCGCCGTTAATTATTGATGATTTACTAGTCGTATCTGTATCACGTAAGCTCGTTGCTTATGATATCAGTAGTGGTGAAAAACGTTGGTCTGCAGGTGATGACGGTGAGGGCTATGGCTCTCCGCATCTGTTAACGATTGCTGGCGTAGAACAGATAGTATTGGTCAGCAAAAAAGGCGTGCTCAGTGTGTCTGTTAAGGAGGGTCAGCAGTTGTGGGAGTACCTGTGGGAGGGAAGTCATATTGTGCAGCCCTGTTTGACTGCCGATGGTTCTGTTTTAATTGGTACAGCGTATGGTGTAGGCCTGCGAAAATTGGCCGTTACACAAGAAGCTGGGCAATGGCTTGTTAATGAGCAGTGGACTAGTTTAGAAATGAATCCTGATTTTAATGATTTCGTACTACATGATGGCCATGTCTATGGCTACGATGGCTTTGATCTAGTCTGTGTTGATGTAAATGATGGTGTGCGAAAATGGATAGGTGATGGCCCCGGTGGTCAATTGCTCTTGCTTGAAGACCAGTCTCTCCTACTTGTTTTATCTGAAATGGGCGAAGTGCTCCTTGTCGCAGCACAGCGTGATGGCTATAAGGAGTTAGCGCGCATCCCAGCTATTGACGGCAAAACCTGGAACCACCCAGTGCTCGCGGGTGATATTTTGTTGCTTCGTAATGGCGAAGAGATGAAGGCATTACGATTACGTTTGAACGTGCAATAGAAATGATAGTTTTGGCGTTCGATTTAATCGAAGATACTCGAGTGTAAACTAATTAATGTTTGCTGCTAAAAATCATGCGCCTATAGTCCGATGATGACATTTAGCGCAAGTGATATTCAGCATTTTTATAGACATGGCTGGGTGAAGCTCGATGAGGCTTTTCCACGTGACCAGACCTTGCTTGCACAGGATGCAATTTGGGAGCTGATGCGTGCTCGTGGCCATGAGGTCTATCGGGACCGTCCTGAGACATGGACCAAGGCGCATATCCATTTACAGGAAAACTTTCAGGATCCTCGTGCGGATGCCTGCGTTACGCAACGTTGGCGTGTCGCGGTTGAAGAAATGGTTGGTGCGGGACGTTGGCGCTTACGTGATCAGGATTTGTCGTTCGGCTGGTGGCCAGTGAATTTTATTAATAAAAATCTAGATGCGTGGCATGTGCCGCAGAAAGGCTGGCATTGGGATGGTCAGCATTTTCACCATCATGTGCATGCGCCCGATCAGGGACTTTTAATGATCGTTCTGTTTTCTGATATCGAAGCGCATGCCGCAGGTGCTACCTGTATTGTTGATAATAGTCACCATATAGTCGCTAATTATTTACAGCGCCAAGAGCCCGCTGGCGTTAGTTTGCATGACGGTGTTGATGCAGTGTTGGAGGGGCATCCCTATTTTCGTTTATTGTCTGGACGAGATGAAATGCCCGTGGCGCAGCGAAATCAGTATTTCATGGAGCAGGATCACTTGGACCCAGAAACGGGAGCCGCCTTACGCGTGCGTGAGGCACATGGTCGTGCTGGTGATATTTATTTTCTGCATCCCTTTATGATGCACAGCCGTAGTGATAAATTAGTAGGTGACCCACGCTTTATTTGTAATTGGACTGCGCCGCTACACGAGCCGATGCAATTCGAGCGTGCGGATGAGCGGTATAGTGTGGTGGAGCGCTCTATACGTATGTCTTTAGGCTTAGAGCAGATGCCACAACAGTAGGGGCAGTGGTGGGCATA
>CBDUFM010000673.1:0-2462 GCA_965366325.1 uncultured bacterium | reverse complement strand
TGAGGCGACAGAAGCGACTGTAGCAGAGACCGATGCTGATAGCGCAGAGCCCGTAGAGACGCTGGAGCGGGCGACTGAGCAAGTGTATTTAAGTGGCCTTTTAGATAAAATTAATCGTAAGCTTGAGCAGGATGAACAGAATTCAGAGGCAAACTTTCGATCATATACATTTGGTATTGGTCGCTTCGGATTTGAGGATGCGGCGGGACCATTGATCAGTGTCGCTGGACAGCGTTACGAGCATGGGATTGCCATGCACCCACCAGCTGACAATGATCTTGCGCGTGCGACGTTTTCAGTGCCCAGACGTTACCGTAGTTTAAGTGGACAGGTTGGGCTCAATGATAGTAGTCCACGACGCAGCTTTCGCGGTACCTTATATTTTGTGATTTATGCTGGTGGTAAGGAGATTTGGCGTTCTGAGGCAATTACGAGCCGTAATCGCAGTCAGGCCTTTGATGTGCGCCTGCCGTTTATCGCCCGCCGCGTTACGCTCGAGACACGCTGTGTTGGGTCCTTTCATTATGCGCAGGCTGTGTGGATGGATCCGGTCTTAAATCCTTAGTGCTGTCTCTTGGGTATATGTGCGTTTTGCTGTGATGAGCATCAAACGCGCATGGTTTATTGTTGAGGTATCCGAATGACAATTGCAATAGACCGCTGCATTGGTATAGTGAATGGCTGTAGGGAGACAGACAGACGGTCATAGTTATATTAGTATGCGTTTACGTTATTGAATAAAGAAATAGGGGTGGCGCTGCTGCTCTGTAAAAGTGGAAGGAATGTACATTGAAACTACGCTTGCGCGTCTTGGGTGGTCCACACCACGGAGATATTATAGAATTTGTAGAGCCACGTCGGGTTTGTATCGGCCGTGATCCTGCCAGTGATATTGTATTAGCTGGTGGTAATGCGAGTCGTCGCCACGCGCGGATTCAATGGGACGGTGAAAATCTCATGGTTTCAGATTTAGAATCTAAGAACGGTGTCATGGTGAACGATGTCTTGATCAAGCGTCAAACTATGTTGAAGGCTGGTGATTCAGTTGTACTTGGTGGCTGTGAATTAAAAATCGAAGACAAAAGCGGCCCACAGGTTGGCCCTGCCCCATTTGATCCCTTAGCGATGACCGTTGACGATGAATAATTTCATCTAGCTAAGCGCTCTATGCGATAATAAACAAAGATATCCGTGCCGCTTTAAAAGAGGCACGGATTTTTAATGCATGCGCTTATTTATTATGCCAGCGAAGGAGCAGGAGCTGTAAGGCAATGATCCCGCTTAGGGCTAAGGGAATAATGATAAAGTAATTTAGTACTATCGCTGTGACATCTGCTTGCCCTGTTGTGTAGAGCAGTACCGCTCCAGTGCCAAGTGAGGCTAAGAGGGCAACTAGACAAATCCCTATGATGGGACGCGCACTGTTTAAGAGCTGGTTGCCTAACATGACCGCTACTCCAATTATGCTTATACGTAGACGGAGGAATGCGAGGTGCTTTAGTGTACAAGTTCTGTGCTGTTGCCCTCGTAAATTTCAAGTGGCACCATGGATAAATTTGCTGGACTACTGTCGCCTTGAATGCGTTGCGCTAAGCGCTGAATACAAATATTGCCCAGTGCTTCCCAAGGCTCGAGCAGCATGGAAACGCGGCCACCAGGGAAAAAGTTGCGCGTGTCTTCGATGTTGGGATCCCCAATGAGCATGATTCCAATGTCATGAGGAATGCGGTAATTTCGTTGTGCGCAAATGGCAATCAGCTGTGGGAATTGGTGACCTGCACTGCCGATAACGCAGGCAGGTAAACCATCTGCTCGGAGCCAGTCAAGGAATGCTGAGTCGGCATTCGGTTTGAGAAAGTGATCCCATTCAAAGAGGGCATCTTTAACGGGCAGCTTCAATTCACGACAGGCTTCGCGATAGCCACGCAGGCGTTCTTTAAAAACCGCTTGATTGCTGTGTAGGGCTTTTTGACCGATAAAACAAATGTTGCGATAGCCCATGTTATGTAGGTGCGCGACCGTTTTTTGACAGCCAGCATAATAATCCGCACAGACAGTGTCGTAATTTTGGTAGCCATAGTGGCCAAGTTGCACGAAAGGCATCTTCTGTGTTTCTACAAATTGATGTACGCTTTCGTGGGCACGATCGTCACTGAAATAGATGATGCCATCACAATCTTTAGTATTGAGCGAGGAGAAGTCGAGGGGTTGATGTTTGCGGGCGCCGAGTGTTTGCAGTGGGATGAATTCGGTGCTCAATCCAACGCTGCCAGCGAGTTCGTTAATGCCCTTGTATTGTAGGCTGCTGGCCTGGTCATTGCGGCCAAGAAAAATGACATGTCCAATATGGCCTACGGGCTGCGTCTTCTTCTTGCCGTGTAGGTGAATCTGCCAGCCCTTGCCGGGGAGGTTGCTGACGAGGCCGTCTTTATCGAGTAGTTTCAGAGCTGAGCGAATGGTTT
>CBDUFM010000672.1:0-2473 GCA_965366325.1 uncultured bacterium | reverse complement strand
ACGTGCAGGCGCGATGAGGCAAAATTATCTGGATGCGCCATAAATGCAAATACGCCACGGGCCATCGACTCAATAAAATAATCGGTGAAGCTCTGCATTAAATCTGGTGCATTCATATCGTAAAAGGGACTTAACCACTCCCCTTTATGTGGAAAAAAATGCACCGCACCAATCAAATAATCGCAGGCATAGGTACCCATCAATTCATCTTGATAAAAGGCACGATACTGTTCGTCAAATTCACATTCCGCTGAGCGTAAGACCGTTAATTGCGGATAGTCTTGCTGCGCCTGGGTAATTTTATCCATGTAGGCAGGCAATTCATCGTAGAGCATACGCACACCTTCCCAACGATTATCGGGCAAGGCGCTGTGATCAGAGATACCTAAGGTTTTCAGGCCTGCCGCAACAGCCTCACGACAATAATCATCTACATCACCTTCTGCGTGCTTACAGCGATAGGTGTGGGTGTGTAAATTAAAATCAATTACAGTCATAGTCGTTTACTCGTTTCATGGATTCTACACAACGTCGTATCCCAAAACCAGATACACTCCCATTTCTCTTACGAACGCCTATTTCTACACAAGCGGGCTAGCGTGCAAGTAAACCTCTGGTCTACCAAGCAGCTTAGCTTAGGCCGTCATGCCTAAGAGCGCCAATAATTCATCAGGCACTTCCGCAAGATGTGGTGCTGCGTACACGGCACCAGCTTCTAGTAATGCCTGTGCAGAAAAACTCGTGCTCAGCCCGAGGCAACGTGCACCCGCTGCGTTACCCGCCTGAATGCCATTAATGGCATCCTCTACGACCAAACATTTTTTGGGATCGACACCGATTAAGCGCGCTGCAGTTTCGTAGCCCTCAGGATGTGGTTTTTTATGGGTAATATCAGAACCAGTTACGACAGCGTCAAATTGATCAACGCTAATACCGATTTCTTTTAAGTTACCTTCGACCTTCATCCGATCTGCTGCCGAATTAACCGCCAGTTTCAAACCAGCCTTACGAGCGGCAGCGATAAAGTCATGCACACCAGGCAGAGCCGGTAGACGACCCTTAATAATTTCTAAGTAACTGCGATAGGTTTGCACCTTATCCTCAGGCATTTTCAAGCTAATCCCGTACTGTTCAGCAACGCCGCCTAAATAACGGTCTTCACCAGTACCAACAAAGGGCAAAAAATCATCCTCTTGTACGTCGACATTATAGATGCGCTTAAACATGTTTACTGCAGCTTCGCAAATAAATGGCTCTGAATCACAGAGCACACCGTCCATATCAAATAAGACTGCTTCAATTTCGCTCATGCCTGTTCCTTCACTGCTACTGCGTTAAGTCTCAACAATTTTAATAATTATTCAGCCAAACGTTGGGTAATGGCCGTGCAAATGTCTGATGCATCACGTAAGCAGAGTTGCTCCGTATACACACAGTCATGCAAGGGAATCAGCTGCATCGCTCCATCTGTGCAACGTACAACGATTGGGAAACTAGCGCCTAAAAGTGACGGCACGATCCCCTGCAAGGCTCGATATTGTTTATCAACTATGCGTAAGTTCTCTAAGCGTACCGGCACCGCCTGTAATTGCGGTATGACTTCATCACGTAAAACAACCGTTGAATCGGGGCGTTGGGTATACAGAAAAAATACCTGCTCTGCATGTGCAGCGACAAAGGCCGCGCTACGATTGCGCGACCACGCACGGTAAGAACGCTTTATCCATTCAATAATGATGAGCAATGGCGCAGGAACGACGCAGACGAGAAACACACCAATTGCTGCTGGCACGGTCATCACGCGCCAAGGAATAACATGTGAAAAAATCATTAGCGCTAGCCTATTTAGGCCCAGCGCCTCGCAAGTGAGCGCAAGTCGCTACAAACTGTTTATTATTGCATGCAGATGCTGCACCGAACAGTGCAAAGCTGGACCCAGCACGGAACGAGCGAGTCGGGGACTAGCAAAGCACCCTTACAATTGTTTACGGATGTAGCTGGTCTCTGATTTCACGACCGTTTCGGTGCGAATCTGCCGTCCATGTGCTGAATCTAAGCGCGAAGTGCGCTCGCTGTGGCAACGCGGACACTGGGTAAACACAAAGAAATGACGCGCACCAACAGCAATAAAAATAAGCGCTGCCGCATTCATGATCAACATCCAAAAACCACCATTAAAGACATCCGTACTCAAATACCATGTATACAGAATAGCGGCGGCGGCAATCAATCCGCTGCCAATCACGGGCTTACTGCGGGCATTAAATAGTTCACGGCAGGGCTGACAAATATGTGTGTATTTATCTAATTTTGCTTCAATGCGGCTGGTTCCAGATCGCTGAACACCGACCTGTGGGTGATGCCCGCTACTCTCTTCTTCAAAGGGGTCTTCAATACGTCGCAAGCGTGAAGTCGAACTATGGCCCACCATGCCTGTACCAAGACGCAGGCGCTTGGTCGGCGTTATACCAGT
>CBDUFM010000671.1:0-2476 GCA_965366325.1 uncultured bacterium | reverse complement strand
GGATGCAAGACATGAAAACCATTCATGCGCTTGTAGCGTGCAATCGCATCGCCAATTGAGTAGTTGCGCACATGTCCCATGTGTAATTTACCCGATGGATACGGGAACATTTCAAGCACGTAATAGCATTGCTCACGTGGGAGATCATCGCGCACTGCAAAAGCCTGGGTTTTCTCCCAATGCTCCTGCCATTTCTTTTCGATTGCGCTTGGATTGTAGGCGTTGTCTTGTGCTGATTCGGTCATGCTTGCTCCGGGTCGAGCAGGGTAATTCAGTGCTCAGGCTGGCAAGACTCAGCTTGTACTGGATTCGCCACATCCAGCCCAAATTCACTTACAAAATGCTCCAGCATAGCATGACGGCGCTGGGCCTCGGCCTGCGCTAATGGAAAATGCATACTTCCCGCTAATTTCGTCAGCTTGGCAAAGAAATGATCTAGGGCATGGTGCCGGTCATCCAAATCACGTTCGCTGTGATACAGCGGGTCTGCCGCATGATAGAAGCTCGAATCAGCATCACCAATTTCCTGTGCACAGCTAAAACAACGACTAATACCTATCGCACCAATCGCATCCAGCCGATCTGCATCCTGCAAAATCCGACCCAGATCCGAAGCTGCCTGCAAACCGCGCGACCAACTACAGGTACGTACCGCCTCGACGACCGCCATGACATCCGCCGCCGTGTAACCGACATCAGTCAAGAAACTGCCCGCTGCTGCAGCCGATTGCTCTGAGCCCAGCGGTCGATCACGGTGACTCTTGGGAATGTGCACCAGATCATGGACTAAGCCGCAAGCACCGGCCAAATCCACCTCTAAAATATTGTCCCTACAATAGTTAAGGGCTAGATGCAGACACCAGTTATACACACGCTCGACATGCAATTGGTCATGAGCTAGCTGCAAAGGCGCCGTTTCAGCAGCGACGAGAGCTGCCAGTCTGGCATGGCGCGGAAAACGGGCATCAGTTCTAATCATGGAGCTATGCTGAATTCAAGGCTCAGGACACAAGACTGACCTGCAGAAAGCAGGCAAGCGAGCTCCGCTCACTCGCAGCAGCACCTTGTACCAGCAGCAGCGCGACTAGAGTGCTCGCCGCGGAGGAGTTCATGTTCGAAGCTATTCTGAGCATTATCACTATGGCCATGGTTGCTGCTATTTATCGCATGGGTCGGAACAAGCAGACCCCCGCCCCTGAAGATGCAGCAAGCATCGAAGTCTTTCGTGCAGATGCACAGGTAGCAGAACAAGCCTTGCACATGCTCTGCGATGGCGGTGTTGCCGCATGGATTGAATCCTGCGATGACCGCCAAGTAGCCATTCATGTAGAAGAAGATGATATTCCGATGGTACGCCAAGTCTTACAGGAATCTGGCTTACAACATGCTTAAGTCACTCTTCTGTCTGCTGATGAGCCTGCTGTGCACGACGGCCTTTGCCGCTGATAGTTTTGCACCGGGCTTCAATGATGATTTTTCAAAAATTCAACGGGAACGTGCAGCTGTCTATCGCCTCGAGCGAGCAAAATTTCAAGCGCCAGAGGGCTACAATGAAGCTGCGCAAGCACGCCTTGGTGAAATTGATGCCTTACTTGAAGTTGGTGAATACAAAGCAGCGCGTAAACTGGCCAAACGCTCTTATCTGAAAGATTATCCCTATAGCACCTATACTGCCAATTTATTAAATGCCCTGATTCGCGCCCACTTGCCAGAACACCTACCCGAAGGCAAAAAGCATAAATTATATACCGGCGAAATTTACAACCGTCTCAATGACCTTTGGTTACGCTTTCCTGACTTCCCAGAAATGCGTGCCACGTTTATAAAAGTTCTAGAGGCAACCGAGCTCATACAGAATCACGGTACGATTATTGATATTCATGCAGAGACGGTCGAAGAAGCCGTTACCCGCTCTTGGGGTCTACACCTTAATGCAGCCCTCGATCTGTTTCATTTTTTAGAACGTAATGGTGATAAGCATAATATTGCCCCACGTGCAAGTCTCGGCATTGCTCGCATCTATTTATTACAAGGCACAGCCGATCCTCGTAAATTATTCATGGCGCGCGCGAAGTATCTCCAATTTCTGGATCGCTACCCTAACAATGAACACGTCTTTCACGCTCTGCTTGAGCGCGCTTATAGCCACCTCTTAGCATATCGTGGCGATAAATATGACGTCGGCGTGCTCATCCAAGCTGCGTACATTCTTAAGCAAGCTGAATTATATACCGACGAAGACGAGATTCGCGTCAACTTAATTCAAAAATTGCGCAATCTGATTCGTCGCAGCCATCAAGCTCGTGATTACCAAGTCGCCATTTGGTATCAAGAAAAAGGGCACGACGAAGCTGCCCTCTATTATTTTAGAGAAGTCGTTAAACGCGACCCCAATAGCAGTAAAGGCCTCGACGCAGCCCGTATTTTAAATGCGATTGACCAGGCCGCCAAAAGCCCAAGCCCGATAGACAGTGAC
>CBDUFM010000670.1:0-2476 GCA_965366325.1 uncultured bacterium | reverse complement strand
CTGAAACTGGCTCCATTCAGTGATGGGCAAAAGTTAGCGTAAAAACCAAAATAGCCATTACCAATTCAACATTTTCCGGCCACTGAGCAGCCCTCTTAAAAGCGTGAAAATGCTCCAAATATGCGCCTAAAGCAGGCCTAAAACGACATAAAACAGCTGAAATCACCTAGATCAGCGCAGCGATAGCCATTTCACTCCGCCAGCAAGCCAAAGTCGCCGGGTAGAAAACACGAGAAAACAGCCACTCTCTAGGGGCTTAAGAGCAGGGACACAGCGCCACAATCAAGGATTACCATGCAAAAGGGGCGCTCATTTCTGAAACGCCCCTAGCAATGCAGCAAAGATTCAGACCAGCAACTAAGGCTACGACTAAGACTGCAGCAGCGCTTCCGGTAACTGCAGGGCAGGCACATCACGTGGCTGACCACCATTGCGCATACTATCCGAGGCCTGGCAGCCAACCGCCACCGACATACGCGCTGCTTCTGGGGTTGCGGTTGTTTCTTGGATATCACCACGCACGTAATCTACGAACTCCTGAACGATCACACCGTCTGCGCCGCCATGATCACCCTTGTCGACCACCTTGTCCCCACGGTAGACCTCATCACCCACCAAATTGTAGCCGTCTGTGCGCTGGTTCCATACCATGATTGGTGACGTTGGACTATCACCCATATTCTCCAAACGGCCCTTGGTCCCTATGACCGTATAATTGCGGCAGCTATCGGGTGTAAAATGGCATTGTAAATATGAGCCCAAGACACCCTTTTCCATTTCCATGATAACCGTGCTTTGGTCTTCGACATTAATCTTCGGACTAAAGCCAGACTGTTCCATCGGTGGCCAATGCGATTGGTCAAACGCTGTGCTGCTATATTCATCTTCAGCACGGCGAGGCAGCTTATCATAAACAGCGGTATTTCCGAATGCAGAAACACGCGTTGTATTTGAACCAGTCAACCAATGCATGACATCGATATCATGAGCCCCCTTTTGCAGCAAAAGGCCGTTTGCATAACGCTGCTCGGAATGCCAATCACGGAAATACGCGTCGCCGCCATAAGAAATAAAATGACGACACCAAATGGACTTCACTTCACCAATAACGTCATCATCAATGAGCTGCTTCATTTTTCGAATAATATTCATGTAGCGCATATTATGTCCAACGAACAATTTTCCGGCGCTCTGTTGGGCTGCCGCCAAGACACGGTCACAGCCCTCTATACTAATTGCCATTGGCTTTTCTAAATAAATCGACACACCGGCTTTTAAACAGGCCAATGCATGTTCTTCGTGTAGCCAATCAGGCGTGCAGACAAACACTGCATCCAAATCCTGCGCGAGTAACGTATCCACATCGGTAGTCGTTACGATATCGGCGCCATAACGCTCTTTATTTTGCTCAAGCACGTCGTCTTTAATATCACAACAAGCAACAATGCGTGCGTTTTCATCAGGTTTATGTGCGTGCCCAGCGATGCCGCCACGACCACCACTTCCAAGAACACCTATTCGTAAGTCACTCATCTCTCATCCCCTTGATTGTCTAGTCTTATCTCTTGGCCAGTTTAGTTTTTGGCCAATTCGGCACTACACGCACGCATCTCGTCAATCTGCTCTTCCATACTGCGCACCAAAGCGAATTGCGTACGACAGCGAATGAGATTATGATCATCGTATTTTGTCTTAAAATACACATCACCCTGCAAATAGTCAGTCAAAAACCGGATACCAGTTTCAAAGGTAATGGTTTGCGCACCTGTCGGTAAATGTTCGATCTCACAATCATTCATAAATTCACGTCCTGTAGACAAGAACCCAGAAACGACCGCCTTATACATGTTCATTTGCATAGTCACCAAAGAGGCATCTTTTTCATCTTCAGCGACTGGACTCGTAGAGGTACGCACTAAATCACCAAAGTCATACAAGGACAAGCCAGGCATTAGCGTATCCAAATCAATAACACACATCGCCTCATCCGTCTGCTCATCAATCAGCACGTTATTTAATTTAGTGTCATTATGGGTTACGCGCTCTGGTATTTTTCCCGCCGCCTTTAGGTCTAACAATTCATGAGCCAACGATTCATGGGCCAAAGCAAATTCAATCTCTGCGGCAACACTCTTGGCACGACCCTTTACGTCAGCCGCAATCGCTGCCTTTAATGTTTCAAAGCGTTTAATCGTATTGTGAAAATCCGGAATTGTTTCGTGTAAACGATCACCCGGCAAATCAACCATATATTTTTGGAAATTAGCAAATGCTTGCGCAGCGACAAAGGCCTGCCGTTCATTTTCAATAATATCATAACCGATAGCACCTTCGACAAAGACGTAGGCACGCCAGTAGGCACCGGCTTCATCAATAGTGTAGGCTGCACCATCCTGCGTAGGAATCACCGTGAGGTTACGGCGACTCGCCTGGTCGACCTGCTCACGCTTCAAGCGCGCTTGCACATGGTCACAGA
>CBDUFM010000669.1:0-2479 GCA_965366325.1 uncultured bacterium | reverse complement strand
CAAAGCTTTGTTGAATATCATTCACTTCCCAAGGATCATCACCACATTCACGTTTACGGAATAAGCTTGAAACTAGGGAGAAGAACAAAATCAAAGCTGCAACTGCTGTTAGTAAATATCCAAATGTCGAGATATGATTCATGACTTCGAATTCCTCGCGATAAGCCACAATGCGACGAGACATACCAAGAGCACCTGAAATATGCATATTACCAAAGGCTAGGAAGATACCCCAAAACATAAACCAAAAGCCAATTTTACCTGCTTTTTCATTCAGGAAACGTCCAGACATTTTTGGCCACCAGTAGTAGGTACTAGCGAAGATCAACATAATTGAGCCACCAACCAGCGTATAATGGAAATGCCCAACAACGAAGTAGGTATCATGTAATTGAATATCAATGGGAACCATACCTAAGATCAAACCGCCAAATCCACCTAACACGAAAATACTGATAAAGCCCAAGCAATAAAGCATGGCAGAAGTAAAGCGGATGTTACCACCCCAAACCGTCGCCAGCCAACTAAAGACTTTGATACCCGTAGGCACCCCAATTCCAAAAGAGGCAATCATAAAGTAGGCCTGCATCCATGTTGGCATACCGATGGTAAACATGTGATGCGCCCACACCATAAAACCAAGTACACCAATACTACCAATAGCGACAACCATCGCCGTATAGCCGAAAATGCGTTTAGAGCTAAATGCTGCCATAATATGTGATGCAGCACCAAAGCCTGGAAGAATCATGATGTATACAGCTGGGTGTGAATAGAACCAGAAGATATGTTGGTAGAGAACTGGATCACCACCGCGTGATGCAACCAACAAACCAGTATCAAAATTACGATCTAATAAAATCATCGTAACCGCTGCACCAAGAACCGGTGTAGCTACCAATTGCAATGCAGAGGTAAAGTAGACTGCCCATGCAAACATAGGCACCTTACCCCACGTCATACCAGGGGCACGCATATTCGTAATAGTTACCAAAAAGTTAATCGCACCTAGAATGGAGCTCATACCAGCAAGATGCACCGCCAGTACCCACATATCTTGACCAGGGTTAGAACCAGCCCCCTCTAGACTTAATGGTGGATAGGCCGTCCAACCAGATGAAGCTGCGCCGCCTTGGACCATAAAGCTTGAAAGCAATAAGATGCCAGCAGGCACTAAAAGCCAAAACGCAAACGCATTCATTTTGGGGAATGCCATGTCGCGCGCACCAATCATGATAGGCACAATGTAGTTAGCAAATGCAGCAAAAGCAGGAATAATTACAGCAAAGATCATGACCGATGCATGCATCGTCGTCATTTGGTTAAACAACGCACCATCTTCAGAGAACAAGCCACCGGTACGACTAAACAAACTCATCTTACCATCGCCACCCATTTCAGCGGCATAAATTTTCTCTAAAACGGCACCTGGGGTCGCTAACTGGATACGAATCATACCCGCAAGCGTACCACCGACTAAACCCATTATGAGGGCAAACCAAAAATACATCAGCCCGATTTTCTTATGGTCGACCGTAGTCAAATAATCCATAATGCCGGTATGACGCTTAATAGGAGGCATTGGAGCAGCACTCATGGGTTTGCTCCTTCAGTAAGCGGTGCCGCGGCAAGAACTTCTGACAGCGACTGAGTTGGAATCTGTGCTTTATAGGGACGCATCAAGTTATTGAGTTCACTTTCTTTGCTGCTTAAGAAATCTTTAGTTTTCTTAATTGCGGCATCAATCCACGCATCTTTAATAAATTTCTTGTTTTGTTCCAAGTATTCAGCCTTGGCTAAGTACTCATATTTCAGCCAGTATCGTACAGCATCTTTGCGCACATCACTGGCATCATCTTTTAAGTACTCTTTTACGGCGTCAGCCACTGCTTCACCACTACGCAAAGCCGAAACAACATTGTTGGCAGCGCTACGATGCTTCATGAAACGCACCCATTGTTTAAATTGCTCTGGCTCAATCACGGCTGCTGTAATTAACATATACGCATGCTCTGCGCCGCAAAGCTCGTAACACTGTCCCTCAAAGAACCCAGTCGTTTCACTATCAAACCAGCTATGATTAACGCGGTCGACAAAGCAGTCTTTTTTAACAGCTAATGCTGGAACACCCCATGCATGCGTAACATCCAAAGAGCTAAAGAATAGAGTAGTAACGCGGCCTTTTTCAAAAACAGCAGGCTCTTGCATAACTACTGTAATAGGATCTTTGGTACCTTCAATTTCTGGCGTAAACTCCATTAAAAAAGTATTCAGACCACTTATGCCTTGATCAGGGTAGTCATAGACCCAATTAAATTTCTTACCAGTTATTCGCACTTCCATCGCTTCGCCCTGGGCGACCGCCGCTGGCGGCATTTCTTGTTCATACAACAATTCAACAACTGGGAAGGTAACGATCACTAAAACGATAATCGGGATAATGGTCCACCAAAACTCTAGCACATGATGGCCAACGAAG
>CBDUFM010000668.1:0-2479 GCA_965366325.1 uncultured bacterium | reverse complement strand
TATCGCCGTAAGTGCCTTCGACTAAAATAACATCAGCATAATCTAAAATGGCAGGGTCTTTCATTAATGCGGAATCTTTGTTTCCTAAATCACCAGAGAAAACCACGACAATATTGCGTTTTCCCTCTTTAATATGTAATTCGACAATTGATGATCCGAGTATGTGCCCAGCATCATGGAAGCAGACGCTGCTTTGACCGCTAAGGGCTTGTTGTTGTTGGTAGGGACAGGGAACACAGAGCTCGAGAACGTCTAAGACATCATCCCGGGTGTAGGCAGGCTGTAATTGTTTTTGACCGCGTCGTTGACGACGAATGTTTTCCTTTTTAAAATCATATTCATAAAGTCCAACCGAATCATGGAGCATGATATCAAGGAGTTCAGCCGTTGCTTCAGTGCAATAAATAGGCCCTTCAAATCCATCGTGAACGAGTTTGGGTAGCAAACCCGAATGATCTAGGTGGGCGTGCGATAAAATGACGGCATCAATATCTTTGAACTGATGTTGATTTTCTTGTTGTTGATGATTGTGAATGTCATCGCCACCCTGATGCATGCCACAATCGAGCAGTATGCGGCCCAGCTCAGGGCTTTCGATGAGGTAGCAGGAGCCGGTCACTTGTTCTGCGGCACCAAGAAAGGTGAGCGTGCTGGTCATAGGTTTTCTTCCTCCTCAATGAGGCCTGTTGCGGCGATGTTTGCTGCATCCGGCAGTGCTGTTTCGCGTTTAAGCAGATGCTCAGCTAAGCAGCAGGTCACGATATCCCCCATGACATTGAGGGATGTTCTGCACATGTCTAAAATGCGGTCTACGCCTAATAAGAGCGCTACGCCAGCTGCAGGAATGCCGACGCCTTCGAGGACCATGGCAAGGATAACAATGCCAGCCCCAGGTGTTGCCGGTGAACCAACGGAAGCGGCTACCGACATGGTGACGATAAATACGTAGTTGGTGAAACTGAGGTCAACTTGGAAAACCTGAGCCAAAAATACCGTGGCCACACTCTGGTAGAGGGCTGTGCCTGTCATATTAATCGTTGCGCCGAGCGGTATCAGAAAACGCGCAATGCTTGGACGGACATGTAATGCATTTTCTGTGGTTTTTAATGACAGCGGCATAACCGCGGCGGAGCTACTGGTCGAAAAGGCAAGTAATAATAATTCACGGGTGTGTTTAATGAATTCTAGAATGGGCATGTAGCGAATTAATTTAATTACTAGCAGATAGATCAACGTTAAAACCCATAAGCCAGCAATGACCGTAAGGACGTACATGAGCATGCCGGTTAATACATTCATGCCGACGTTGGCGACCAATTTGGTAATCAGCCCAAGGACAGCGTACGGGGCTAAATGCATAGCCCAAGAAACAATGCGCATGCTGACTTCTTGGAGGGCGCCGAGTAAATCAAAGAGTGGTTTGGCTTGTTCCGAGGGAATCGCGAGCAGGGCAAAGCCAAGAATGCTAGAAAAAATGATAACTTGTAGCATTTCGCCGGAGACCATAGAAGACATGGGGTTTTTCGGTAATAGGGAAACCACTTTGTCTGGCATTTCATCCATGGCCGGAAATCCACTGCTTTCAGGCTTTGCCAGACCGGAATCAGTGACTGACATTTTGGTAATGTAGGCACCGGGTTGAATGACGCTTCCTAAGCCAATGCCGATCATCGATGCTAGGCTGGTCGTGAAAAAGATAAATATAATTGCTATGAGACCGACTTGTTTGAGTGATCGCATGTCACTGTTGGAAGCGAGCCCGCGTACAACTGATGCGATAACCAGCGGGACAACGATCATTTGGATCAATCCCAGAAATACTTGACCAGGTAGGGCCATCCACGCGGTGATGATTTTTGCTGTGCTCGGTTCGCAGAGGCCGAGATCGGGACCAAGGAGCAGACCAATGCCGACACCGATACCGAGGGCAATAAAGACCTTGAGCCAGAGCCGCCCTTTGACGAGTTGTTCCAGCCGCTCGCTGAGCATTTTAAACGGTCGCATATAGTCTCCATGCAGGGATGTCGATGCCCCTGCTTACAACGTGTATTTTAATCTAGCGTAGCGAGGTGCAATCATGGCATGACTAAACGTGAGTGATTTCCATGTTGGGTATGGACGTCGATGCATTGAGTAGCAGGGATTGCGGGCTAGCCTGTTTCCAAGGCTAATTGGCGTGGCTGTGTTGGTCATGCTTGCTTAAGGGGGTGTAGTATGATTCATCACAGTGTTTTTTTTACGCTGAAACATGAACTTGGTTCTGAGGCAGAAAAATTGTTTTTGCAAGCTGCTCAGGGCTTGGCTCAGATTCAGGGTGTTCGCCATTTTCAGGTCTTAAAGGAAGTAAGTCCTAAGAATGCATTTACCTTTGGTCTTGCCATGGCATTTGCAGATCAGAGCGCCTATGATTTTTATAATCAACACCCATCGCATGTTAATTTTGTTGAAACGCGCTGGATTCCAGAGGTGGCAGATTTTA
>CBDUFM010000667.1:0-2480 GCA_965366325.1 uncultured bacterium | reverse complement strand
CGTCGCATCGTCGGTCGCTACACGGTAACCCTTGATGATTATCGTCGTGGCCGCACGCATAAGGATGGGATTGCCCGCGTCACCTATCCGGTGGATATTCACAACCCCAATGGCACCGGCACGCATTTTATTGAATTACCAAAAACAGCATGGTATGAAATTCCCTATCGCTCACTGGTCCCCGAGAAGTTCAACAATGTCTTAGTGGCCTGTCGTGCTATTAGTGCTGACCATGGCACGCATAGCAGTCTGCGCGTGATGCCACCAGTGTGTTCGATCGGTCAGGCCGCTGGTACAGCCGCTGCATTTGCTCTGCGCGACGGTAAAGATGTCGCTGATATTGATGGCGAAGTTATTCGCGATCAACTAATCAAAGACGGTCGTAATTTAGTCAGCGACGCCCCAGCGATGACCTGTCCCGACATAGACACTCCCGAACGCAAGGCCATGGAATTCGGCACCGTTGAACGCAATAAAGTACTGACCGCCTAGTCGAGGCCGTCTGTACATAAACCCTGTGCCTGAACAAGCACAGGTACACAAACGACCAACGGTTTACCAGCGCACTCGGCGATTGAATGGGATCCGCCACAGCTAGGCTGTGGCGGATATTCCTTATTAGCCCAATCATCTCCAAAGGACCCCCATGGCTTCAAAAATCGCACTCCAATTATTCACCGTTCGTGAACACACCAAAACCGCCGCCGACTTCGCCAGTACCCTGAAAAAGGCGAGCGACTTTGGCTACACCGCTGTGCAATTATCCGCGGTTGGCTGTATGAATGGCGATAATCCTGAAGTCGACGCCGCTACTGCGCGCAAAATGCTCGATGACAATGGCCTGAAATGCATCGCGACGCATCGCGACTGGAACCAACTCATCACTAACACACAAGCTGAAATTGATTTCCATCAAACGCTTGCTTGTGACTACGCTGCCATCGGCGGCATTAGCAGCCACGATCAAAGCATAGCAGGTTACCGCCAATGGCTCGCTGACGCCAAGCCTATGATTGAAAAACTCAAAGCTGCCGGCATTCGTTTTGGCCACCACAACCACGCTAAAGAATTCTTTAAAGAAGAAGCGCACGGTAAATGTCTCGAAGACATTTTAATCGAAGAAGGCGGCAGTGATTTATTTATGGAATTGGACCTCTACTGGGTTGAGCATAGCGGCGCTAATTGCATGAAAGTCGTTGAGAGCTGCGCTGGACGCGTGCCAGTCATCCATCTTAAAGACCGCGAAGTTATTCAAGGCACCAGCGACACGCGCATTGCCCCAATCGGTGAAGGCACCCTCGACTGGGACAGCATTATTCCTGTTTGTGAAGCTGCCGGCGTTGATTGGTACTGTGTTGAACAAGACCAGTGCTACCGCGATGCCTTTGATTGTATTAAATCCAGTTTTGATTTCTTGACCAGCAAGGGTTTATAAACAAGGATTCTATAGGTTAACAGCAAGCGGTCCTGTTTTACAGGGCCGCTTTTTTATAGTCACTCTTTTTTGCTCGCCGCTGCTGTTACTTCTTCAGTCGCAGAGGCTGTTTCAAGTTCTGTCGCAGACGCTTTCTGCGTCACCAAGAGACCAAGGCCAACACAAAAACAAAAAGCCGTATCCGCCAACCAGGGCAAGAGCGGCAAAGCCAAACTCCAGCCAGTCAGCAACAATACCGCACCGATATACAGATGTAGCCAGGCCAATAACGGTATGAGCAGCGCATATTTTTGTGGCCGCAATAAAATCGCCACAAATAGGATTGCTAGCGCCGTAAATGCAACGCCAGCCATGCGTAGCCAATACAGCAATAACGGCTCGGCTACCTGTAATTTCAATCCATAGCTAGTCAAAAATCCCCAGGCCAGCTCGGCGGGCAACAGTACAAAGACTAGCGATGCACCCCAAGCAAGTGCAGCACACAGCACAATCGCACGCTGTACGTTTGGGAACCTACTGTTCACGGTCATCTATTCAAATCTACGCCGCGACAATCAGTTACAATCACATCTCAATGATCAGATCACGCTTGTACGCACGCCGTCATCGCGCTACTCTGTAGCAAAGCTAGCTTATGCCTGAATCCCACTTTCACTGTATTTATTGTCAAAGCGAACTGAGTGGCGATCCACGCCTCGCACCAGTTAGCTGTGATTCCTGTGGCCGCATCAACAAAGGCGAAGAAGCTGTTGATACGCTGCGGCAAGATGAGGATCACAGCGACACCCATGCGACACTTGCCGAAGGCTCTGCCAGTCATTTGCTCAGCGTGTCTATCCCTGGCATGGAATTAGTGGAGGAAATTGGCGCTGGTGGCTTTGGCACGGTTTATCGCGCTCACCAAAAACAATTCGGACGTGATGTCGCTGTAAAAATACTGCATGCTCATGAAAACGACGAAAATGATGACGGACGTTTTTTAAGCGAAGCCATTATCACCGGCAACCTACAACATCCGCATATTATTCCTGTACATGAGATGCGC
>CBDUFM010000666.1:0-2483 GCA_965366325.1 uncultured bacterium | reverse complement strand
ACATAGGGCCTGCTTACTAAATTGCCGTCTACGTGTATGTGCAAGGGCTGGCGAGCAATGCCGCCACTGAGCATCAATGCAGAAAAATACTGACTCGATTTGTCGCCGGGAATACTAACCGATCCGCCATTATAGTGACCGCCATGTATGGTAATGGGCGGACAGGAGCTCGGACAATCTACGTGGATCCCAAGATCCATGAGAGCTTTTTGTAAGTCCGCAATGGGACGCTTGGCCATATGCTCATCGCCAACAAAGCTTATTGGTCCTGGGATCAGTGCTGCTAGGGCACTCAAAAAACGCACACTGGTACCGCTATTGCCAATAAATAACGCAGACTGTGGTGCGTGCAGTGTGCTTAGCCCACCACGAACAGCGACACTGGTTTTATCAATATCAGTAAAACCAACGCCCATTTGGGTCAGTGCATTACGCATATGTACAGTATCATCGCTGCTGAGAACACCTTCTAGGATGCTGCAGCCCTCTGCTAAGGCAGCAAGAATAAAGGCACGATTGGTGAGGCTCTTAGAACCAGGGATCTTCCAGGTAGCGTCTATTTTTTGCGCAATTGGCTCTAATTTGATAGGGGCTGTCATGCTAATGATGATTCCTTGGCTTTGCCCTGAGGCAAGTCCGTTCGTGTGTCTCGCTTGTGTCTAGCGACCAAGTTTTAGCATGCATCTATGAAGAATCGAAATGAGACAGCTGGCCAAGTAGTGACCGTACCAGTAGCGGAATATCTGAATGAATCATTTACGATTATAGAAACAGCGCCACGCCTCGAAGCGATTGCTCATGCCAAAGAGCTGCTACAAGATGAGTTTAAAAAAGTAGAAGAATGGCTAATTACACAGGTCAATGAGATATCAGGCTGGGATGTATCTATAAAACTAACCTCCATAACAGATGGGGTCGTCCAAGCGCTAGCGCGACGTATGTTCAAGGGGCCGACAATACCTGCTCAAGTCTGGAAAGAGTTAGGAGTTTTTGCCATTGGTGGCTACGGACGAGGTGAGCTCAATCCCAGTAGTGATTTAGATGTGATGGTTGTGTATACGGCAAGTCGCATTCCTGACTGGTTACAAGAGGCCTATAATGAATTTCATACCATACTGTGGGATGTCGGTTTCAAGGTAGGCATTGCCCTGCGTGGGATAAGCGAGCTTGAGTACCTAATCAAAGATGATTTTGTAACGGCCACAGCAATTCTTGAACACCGTATTTTACTGGGCACTGGTGCCATTGATCAAGAAATGATCGACCTTCTCGAACGCTTTAGAAGCAAACGCAGCAAGGCTTTTTTGAAATACAAAATAGAAGAATTGATGGAACGGCGTAATAAGGCTGGGGCATCCATGTTTATGATGGAGCCAGATCTTAAAACCAACCCTGGCTGTCTACGAGATGTGCAATTACTCTATAACATTTCGTATATTATTTTTGGTGGTCGCAATCTTTATGCCTTGCGTGAATTATCAGCCGTTAAGGTTGAGGATATCAAAGGGCTCTTTCAGGCTAACGCGCATTTTCTGCGCATGCGCAGCTTGCAGCATTTTCATCACGGCATTCGTCAAGACGTCTTGGAGCTTCGCGACCAAGTGCGCATTGCTGAGCAGCTAGGTTATGCTGCCTATAGTCGTTTGAGCGCCGTGGAAGTCATGATGCGTGAGCATTACCATATGGTTTTACATGTGCACAAAATGGTAGAATTGTTAATTAGTCATTTGCATATGCGTGGCCACTTAGGCAAAAAGATTTCCTTATTACGAACTCGTAAGGTTATTAGCAAAAACTATACTGCGATTGCCGGATTAATCTATGGCACTAACAAACGCATGTGGCAAGAAGAAGATATTGCTAGCCAAGTGATGGAAATGTTTTTGGCGTCTCATAAGCGAAATATGCGCGTTAGCCTAGAATTACAAAAACACATTCAGACTAATTTACAGGTGCTTTTTGAGGATAATCCATCGCGTGAAAACACGCGACTGAACAAAGCTTTCATGTCTATCCTGGGGGACCTGGGCCGCATACAAATAACATTGGAAGAGATGCATAATTGCGGTTTCCTTGGTGCCTACATGCCTGAATTTGAGAACATCGCCAGTTTAATGCAGTTCAATAGCTATCATCAGTATACCGTAGATCAGCATACCCTATTTGCACTTGGTAATTTGGATGCTGTGCAACGTGACCGCAATCGCGGCTTGCCTAAAATGCAGGAAATTATGCGTCGCATTAAACGCAAGGATTTATTGGTGCTAGGTTTGTTGTTGCATGATGTTGGGAAATATATGGGTCGTGGTCATGTTCAGCGTGGTGCGCTGATGGTTGGACCTGTTGCTCGTCGTATGCAATTAACAGCAGACGAAGAAGAGATTGTTTACTTTCTAGTTGAACAACATGTTAGCCTTTCTGACGCTAGTCGCATGCGTGATATATCAGACCCTGAATTAATTGAAGACTTTGCTGCAACTATG
>CBDUFM010000665.1:0-2492 GCA_965366325.1 uncultured bacterium | reverse complement strand
CTCAAAATAGCAACGGCAATAGGTGGATCAGTATACCAATCTGGCATGCAACACTCCGGTGCCCAAGACTAATGCAACGGCCACCAGCGCAAGCTCATGACAAGCGATGATACCGCTGAAAACGCTGAATTATCGCTAAATTCGCCTCTGGAAAATCGAGTTGTAAAAACGCAGCTGGGTCAACCCATTTAAGTTCACTACTAGCCAATGGCTTGGCTGACAACGGATCAAATACATGACACCGATAACAATGAAAACTAAGATAGCGATCGTCATACTCATAGGTGTAGTCCACAAATGGACGAGCCGAACGTAATTCCAAACCAAGCTCTTCTTCAATTTCACGAGCTAGAGCCACACGATCATCTTCACCCTTTTCGCGCTTACCACCTGGCAATTCCCATTTACCGCCCTGATGAACATCCTGCGGCCGCTTGGCCACTAAATACGATCCATCATGGTGGATCAGGGCAATAACAATATGCTGCCGTTTCTTTTTCCGATCTACGACCTTCACACCGTAGTCATGTTTTTTACTCGCGACCTTTAAAGGGGCGGCACTGATTGCTAAGTAGCGCTCATCATTTTTCGTCTTGCAGGTTTTTTGCCATGGGCACTGTTCGCAGCTTGGCTTACGCGCCGTACACACTAAGGCACCCAATTCCATTAAAGCATTATTATAGCGTATCTGCTGTTTTCGATGCACCTCTTGTTCCGCATACGCCCACAAGGCGCTTTTATCTAGCGGCAGATTCATCTCCTCACGACGAGCATAAACACGTGCTACATTCGTGTCGACCAATGCCACGGCGCGATTAAAGGCAAAACAGGCCACCGCTGCACTGGTATAGGGTCCAATGCCAGGTAATTCCTGTAAACCCTCGACGCTATCCGGCCACTGGCCCTGCCGCTCCTCGCATACGATACGACAGGTTTCGCGCAATCGCTCAGCACGCGACGGGTACCCCAAGCCTTTCCACAGACGATGCACATCATCCATCGGTGCCTGTGCCAAAACAGCCTCATGTGGATAAGCGGCCAGAAAACGCGTATAAAAATCTAGGACACGGTCCACCTGCGTTTGTTGGAGCATAATTTCCGATACCAGCACTCGATATGGATCACGCGTCTGACGCCAAGGCAAATCGCGGGCATTGCGGCCATACCATCGTAATAGCTGTGCTTGATGACTCTGCATGCACGTAGTGTGCAAGCAGCCTGCGACTGTCGAGTTTCTATTCGAGTGCGTCCAACATATGAAAACCGAATAAGGATTGTTGTTCGCGCGCTTGGACACATATTTTCAGCATGGACCAGCACCCCAACTCTGCAGATTCCGTCAATGCGCGCAAACCGCAGGACATCGACCAAGTTAGTGATCATAATCACCAACCGGTCATCGAAGATCCTGATCAATTGCCCAGCGTTGTCATGCAACCCATCGGGGTTGTTCACTCGCAGTATCGCAATCACTTCGATACCCCGCGCCAGCCAACAACGGAACAAAACTATGATCTCACTGATGGTCACTGCAAAGAAGATGGTCTCATCATCTTACGCAAAGGCCTGCAGAATATGGCTCGCGACCTCCTTGGTATGGAGCGCATCTGGATCATTTTCCATTTTAATTATTCACGCGGGGCACCGCAATGCGTCAGACCACCACGCGATGGCAGCCCACGTGGCCTTCTCGCCACCCGTAGCCCGCATCGCCCCAACCCCATTGGTCTTTCCTGCGTCCGTCTCTTAAACGTCGTCGGTCATAAAATTTTTATTCGTGATCACGACCTCCTCCACGGCACTCCCGTTTTAGACATCAAACCCTACCTACCCTACTGCGAATCTTGGCCCAACGCCAAAGCCGGCTGGATCGATGCATTAGACGAGAACGCACCTGACCACCGCTGGGACTAAGTTTCGAGGGGTTCCCCCTCGCGCTCCCCCGCTTCGTTTTGGCGCTGCCTATTTTTATTCCGACTGCGTCTCCTTAAAAATTCCGTGAGTACACGGACCGTCGACTTGGCACGAGCTTCCTAGACGAGAACACACCTGGCTACCGATCGGGCTAAGTTTCGAGGGGTTCCCCCTCACGCTCCCCCGCTTCGTATTGGCGCTGCCTATTTTTATGCCGACTGCGTCTCCTTAAAAATTCCGTGAGTACACGGACCGGCGACTTGGCACGAGCTTCCTATTCGAGATCAACAAACGATTCGCTAAAAAACGCAGCCCAACGCCAAAGCTCCGAAAAAACTTCCGATTGCTTAATTACCCGCAAGCAACGTGCTCGCACCGAAAAGCTATCCTCATACGTTGAGGAATTGCTTCAGAGCTTGCGAAGAAGAAAGAGAGTCTGGGGCGAAGCACCCTCGAACATCAGCTCTTTTGCGCTAAATCCAAAACGTCTGCCGCTTTGTCTAAATTAGCCACTTCAATATCTTTGACTGTGCGCTGGATCATGCCGCACAATGCTTTACCTGGGCCCAGTTCCCAGT
>CBDUFM010000664.1:0-2519 GCA_965366325.1 uncultured bacterium | reverse complement strand
CTTGAGGGTACAAAGCGAAGCGAAGGGGCCCGGGGAAGTATTCCCCGAAACTAATCGCTCCACTCACTGTCAGTTAAGAATTTAAAGCGCCCCAAATCCATTTTTACACAGGCATCAATAATTTCGTTAAATTGATCGCTCATGGGTATTTTGACCGCACCAGCACAATCGAGATTATTCACATGATCAGCACGGCTAATTAATTCACCGACATCAATTACTTTGGTATTGGTCGCCGTTTTCAGTACGGCTAATTCAACAGGTGGTACGATGATATATTCTTCCGGTTCATCCCAGACCACGGCACTGCGCGCGACGTCTTTATCTAAGAGCACTAAGGCCTGTGGCCAATCACAATCGAGCTCAGCGGTTGCGCGACGATAGCGCCATAAAGCGACACTACTCACGCGTGACATGCGGTAGCAATCATCGCGACTGTTGGTTTGAGACACATGCAAGCGTTCCCAGCTCGCTAAACAACGCATGCGGTCCAAGGGTCCTGGCCCAGCTTCATCTTCGTCATCGCCGGTGTCTTCAGTATCCAAGCAGGCAATGCCGCTTAATTGATCTAACAACGATTGAATAAAGCGCAGGCTCTCTACCCCATGCCAATGCGGTGACGATAAGGGAATTTTTACTACTAAGGTATTTTGCTTCCAATGTTCGTACTGTTTTTCGGCATGTGCATCATCGTGGGCAAAGGGTATTTTCCCCACATCAACAAAACAAGTCGCACCGGTTGCCGCATCTGTCCATAGACCGCTACGGTAATCCCCTTGCCAAGCACTTTCCCACTCAAAGCCCTGACAATCAGATAACACATCCGCTATATGCGTCGTGGTATAAGCATCCTGTGTTGCTGGGGTGTAGAATAAAAAAGTTTGCATATTTATGCGCTTACCGTTTTATCGTTTGCTGCTAAATATTTTTTAAATACTGCCTGCGTGGTTGGATGGGCAATTAATTCAATCACACGATCCTGTGGCATCCAGCACGCGTCACTGTGTTCCTTGCTCAAGGTTACTGCCTCTTGCTCTGTCTCCGCAGAAAAATAGTGCACCTCTTTTAATCGGTCACCATTTACCGGATACGATAAGCTAAATGAGTCACTGGTAATTTCTAAAAGCGCGATGCCCGTTTCTTCGGCGCATTCACGAATCGCACAATCAACCAGACGTTCGCCTTTATGGCAGTGTCCCTTAGGAAACCCCCAGTCACCACGCTTGGTATTTTTCAGTAATAACCAATGACGCACACCCTTATCTAAGCGCGATAAGAAAAACCCTGCTGCAAACACCTTAGTCGTCACTGTTACTCCTGATCCTTGCATATACAGTTGCATATACAGTTGCATATACAGCTGCACATGCCGTTATTCTATCTGAGTTTCTCAAGTGTATAAGCGTCCGAACTGCGTAAAGACTCACTCTCATTCCCCGACCGAGCACATAATGCCTCACAGAATAACTGCATCCGCTGCGACCAGCTTGCCGTGCTCAATCCCTGCGCTGCATGTACTATGCCTTCCATAAATGCGCGACTCGGCTCAGACAAGCGAAGATTATCTGCACTCACGCGGAAATCCGTTCCCGCCGCTCGACTTAATAACCATTCACGCGCCTGAATGTTAATCTCGTGCTGTTCAAAAACACGTTGCTGTGCCTCATTGCGCCCATCTGGAATATACCAATACCCGTAGTCAGTTAATAGCCGCCGTTCCTTGCCCGCATACAACCAATGTGCCGCCTCATGGAGACAACTCTGCGCTAAATCACGGGCGTAAAAAACATACGACTCGCGCTGCCATGCCGAGGCCGGTTGGTACAGCGGCTCCTCACCACCGCGTGCCATTCGGCAAGCAAACACTGCCGGCGCCGCAAAACAGGCATTAAAAGCCGATACAATGGCGGCAGCGTCTAACGATCCCACTGCGCTCGCTCGTGTTCGACCCGTGGCCACGCTTCCTCAGGTGCCACTTGATCCAAAAAAGTAGCAATGCGCTGCGCTTGGGCCTTCCCGACCCAAACCGCCACCGGCACCGCCTGCTGAGAAAAACGCAGCACCACAGCCCACAGCCCCGCCATCGGTGCGATTTCTAAACCTGCACCCTGCAACGGAATGCGCTGACAGCGCCGCCAAAACCAACCACTTTCAATTTCCAAGTAATCAGCCTCTAAATGTAAGACTTTGCGCTTCATTAAACTCAAACCGGGAATTGCTAAAAAACATGCCGGCACGACCGTCGTCGCAGCCACACCCCAACCAATGTCTTCACTCGCTAAAACCATAAGCGCAGCTGCGCTGAGTAGCAAGAAACCAATTATAAATCGTAGCGGCCCATGAAGAGCAATCCGTTCAATCATTCCCTCTATAATCAAACCGGATTCAGAGCACGCAAGGCAGCGACTTGTCTCGCCCAGACAGGAATCATAGTTGAGACAATGGCAAAAGCACAACGCATGCACAGCCTGATCAAAAGCTTTGGCCTGGCGTTTATCGTGATTGCGATTGTGATGATG
>CBDUFM010000663.1:0-2521 GCA_965366325.1 uncultured bacterium | reverse complement strand
GCTGGCACCATAATTTACGTCCGTTAGCCTCTGCCTCAAAACGTATAAATGCTTCGCCTTGATGCCTGTATTCAAAAATACGCGCCCGTGATGACTGCAGCACTTCACGCTGCGGGCCAACAAAACGCCCTTCGACATCTTGATTACATACAATGACCACATGGCCACGATATTCATTAATACTCAGCAATTCCAAGCCAGTCGTGGCGTAACATGCGCCACTGCGCAGTGCATGTAAAATAGCAGAACTACTGCACGCCTCAGTCAGGGCCACATTCCAGCCATTCATCAAATCAATATCACCATCATGAAAATCATCATTGGCGTAGGCAAAAACCCGCAGCCCCGCATCCAAACAATCTGCCCAGAATTGCGTGTATTCCCAACCGAAGCCCTTTTGTCGCCACGCTGCCACGCCATAATGCCCATTAAAAACCTCTACACCGGTCGGCTTCAATGGATAAGCCAATAATTCCTCTGGCGTCCAATAATCTATTTTCGGTCCCTGCGGATGACAAACAATACTAAGATAATCCGGATCTAATTGTTCCGCCTGCAACAACGCCTCACGTTTATCTTTTGTTTTATAAAGCGGCTCAACTTTTTCTGCAATAAACAACATATGGTTGCTCACACTATGCTCAAAACCCTCAAAGAAAACGCGCTCTGGGTACGCTTGCTTTAACGACGCCACAGAGGTCACATGGTCGTGATCGGTCTGTGCAAAAAATTGGTGCTTACTTTTATCAACGTAACTTTTTACGCCATCATCAAGTGGAATCACCGAACACGGACTCTGCTCACTACAGTGCATGTGTAAATTCCCGCTCAACCACTGGGCATTTTTCGAAGCGGCACGATACGGCGATGTCAAATCTGAGCTCAGTATCTGCTCTGACATATCAGCAGCGTTAGCCGTCACAGTCTCACCCAGCAGATCATAGACCGTGTACGGATACGGCATTTCACTAAACGACTCGCCAACAGCGTAATAAGCATGATCTATCTGCTCAAGCGCATGCCCCAGATGATAATGTCCTGATAAATTCAAAAGCACAGTTTCGCTTTGCGCAATGCGCTGTTTTAAAGCACGAGCGTTTGCATAGGTATGCGGAAACCCGTCATTCTTTTGTGGATGAATTAAATAATGCTGCAAGTGAATTTGCCGCCGCGGACCAGTCGCTGCGCACAATTCCTCAAAGCGCTCTAACTCTTGGCCTTCGCGTGCTACGGGCTGACTGTCATCCTGATGATCAAAAAAGCAATGCACATCATAGCCAGAAAGTGCAACATGCTCGACCCGTTCAAATACTTCAAAAAACAGCTCCGGATCATCATGATTACCAGGGAGCACCACATACGGAATTTCCACATCATCCAATAGTTGTTTAATCGCCACATAGTCAGCAAGGACGAGCTCACGGTCTGCAGAGCCAAACGGAAAGGGCACATCAACCAAATCCCCCGTCAGCACAATAAGATCAACAGCAGCCTGCTTAATCTTCGTCAGCGCATCCGCAAACAGATCGGGCATCAAACGGCTCTGACGTAGCGCAATCGAAGAGGTCCCAGAAATCGCCTGCAACCAATGTAAATCCGTAAAATGTGCGATTGTGCATTTCTTCGACATAGCAAATCCTATTTTTCCTCAGACGATTCAACATTGTCAATCGACTGCAAACTCTTCATTTTAGCAAAATAATAATTCACTGCACACAACAGTGCACATAAACCAGCCATCAATAATAACTGCAAATCACCAAACAATCGCTGGTCAATGTCCTCATCGGGATCAGCGTATCCCAAAACTCCTAAAATAGCGCATGCAATAACATAACCGATTACGCCCGCTATTAATGATCGGAATAGAACATAGGCCTTAATCACCTTTTGATTCCGCAAGCTAAGCTTGCCCATTATATCCAATTTACTACTCGTCATCAATCACTTCATCCGCAAATTGAGGATACAACATCTTCACCGAATCACGCGACAGCACGATAATGGTAAACACACCGAGAATCGTACCGAAGGGGAAAAACATACAGCTGACGCAGGCAATAATAAATGAAAACGTGTGCTTCTTACGTTGTGCGATCTGACGACCGGAATAAATCAGACACCATGCGCAGGCCTGTCCAAACAAAAAGAAAATCCCACCAATAATGGCAAATAGGACACCAATAAATGTAGGCACTTCTTCAGCGCCCTCGGCCCCGAATTGCTCAAAGCCACCAAAGAGAAAAGCTAAACCGATCGTCAAATGCAATAAGGGCAAACAGGCAAAGAAGACAGCAATGCCACCAACGACATAATGCCCAATAGCTAAAAGCTTTAAATGCTCTTGATCTTCTGTATTGCGCACAGGCGCCATAAAAACTCCAACACTGACTCACGTAACAGCTAGCTACACCAGTTAGTTATTTATAGCCACTATCCCCAGCGTTTCCAGTAAGCAAAGAGCTCGCTTGGTCCTACATCAATCATCGACGCGGCGCAACGCGCCTTCCCATGGTGCACT
>CBDUFM010000662.1:0-2523 GCA_965366325.1 uncultured bacterium | reverse complement strand
GAACCCGTGCCTTGCGCGTGGGCAAACGATAGCGCAGCATACACAGCACCATGCCAAACACACCGAGCGCCAGTACTGTATACAGAATGATGTAGCCAATGCCCACAGCAGGTCCTCCGCTCGCAAAATCTTATAGAAAATACAGCATTAGTCTATTGTTCTACCAGTAGTAAATTCTATAACGTAACACACTATGAACCAAGACGATGCTAAAATTATATTTGATGGTGATCCACGTGAACGCAAAGAAGCCATCGCCTTTATTAACCAACAACTTGCCATACATGGCGATCTCGGTTCAGCCTGTGGCAATTACCGCGCTGGACTTCTGGCCGTTGCCGGTGCAAACACGGTCTCCGTTGTTGCCAAGCCTGAGCGCTATGACATTTCCACCTACACCCCTACCCATGATCTGCAATTTAGCATCGATCGTCAGAGCGGTCAGGTTTTCAATAGCTGCGTTGGCACCGCCATAGAATTACCAGAACCCGACTTCGATGCGTATCCTCTGCGAACAGACGCAGATACGGACACGGACACGTCTAGCGAAATCGCCTGCGATTAAATTTCCCGCACTGCTTGCTAGGTTTTAGCACCGATCACATATTAGTGTTCTTGTATGCACATAAGCATCTTTAATCTATAGAACTATGCTCATTAAAAAACATATAGATTGGTCCACGCATAACTGGCTGTGGCATCCTGATGCGCCTGCCGAAAATGCCTATGTACATTTTTATCATAATTGTTTTGTCGGCGACAATCAAACCGACACTGCAGATCAGGCTTGGATTGCCATTGCCTGCACCGGCCACTATAAATTATATGTCAATCAACAGCGCATTCATTGTGGTCCGTGCCGGGAAGTTGCCCCTTTTTTCGCTTATGATGTGCTGGATCTCAGCAGTTACCTACAAACTGGCGACAATGAGCTACATATTATTGCCTACCATGCTGGTATTCCAACACAATCGAGCGGGGCAGATCAAGCCGGCCTCCTGATCAGCGGCAGGCTTGATAGCCACGATCTTAGCGATGCAACACAATGGCAGTCTACCTGCTGTGCCCAACATCAGAAAAGCTGGCGCCTTGGTGGCTGCCTCGGCTGGGCCGAGCACTTGGACTTGCGTCTAGTCAACGCAGCGCTGCAAACTCCACAGCAACTCTGCACTTTTACTGACACCAACTCTCAGCAAGCCATAGCGAGAAGCATACCAGCATTAGGAGGTGACTTTTTTACGGCGGACATTATTCGTGATGACGAGACTGGCATTTTACTCGATTTTAAACAAGAGGTACTCGGCCTCATCCACGTCCACTTTATAGCAGCTCAAGATGCTAGCATCGACATCAGCTACGCAGAAATGCTCAGCAACGGCACCGTCAATCACCGCAAACAACAGATGGACTATCGAGACCGTTTGGACTTTAGCGCGGGCACAATCGACTGGGAAAGTTTTGATGTACGCGCTGGGCGTTACCTGCTTATTACATGCACGGGCAAGCGCCAGCAGCTCAGTGATGTACGCGTCACCATTCACGAGCAACATTATCCCTTTGCACCTGCACGCTTACCCGAGCGGGCAACAGACAAACGTATTTGTAGTGTCGCTGCGCGCACCATCACCCTGTGCAGCGAAGATATTCAAAGCGATTGCCCGTGGCGTGAGCGCGCCCAATACCTAGACCCTTATGCGTATATTTCTGCGATGCAGATGCTGTTTAATGATTTACGCCCGATTAAAAAATGGTTGCTTCAATTAGCGCGTGGCTGCCAAGATCGCGGCTATTTACCGATGTGCTATCCATCCGCACCGAGCAACACTGTTATCCCAGATTTTCAAGCGATTTATGCGCTTGCCCTCCAACGCTACTGGGAACACAGTCAAGACATCGACACCGTCAACAGTTGTTACGATGCCGCCGCATTGGCTCTGACCGATCTTAGTAAGGGTCGCAATGATGCGGGGCTACTCGACGCGGTCCCCGGCTGGCTATTTATTGACAACAGCTTTCAATTATCACGCCGCCCCGTTTCTAGCGCATTAAATGCAAGTTATGCTGGGGCAATACGTGCAATGCAGCAACTTGCACTAGCACTCGGCAAACAAACAGCCGCACAGGAATGGCATACACAGTATCAACAACTGCGACAAACTTTTCGCAGGACCTTTGTAAAAAATAACAGGCTCCTAGATTCACTTCATCAAAAAGAAAACTGCAGCTGGTGGAATCATCATGCCACGGCAGCCGGCAACGAACAAACGACGGGCTACCTTGCCATTCGCTGCAGCGTCCACGGCGTCGAGCAAGCCAAACAATCTTTTTTCTTAGCACATTATGCGCAGTGTAAAATTATTATTGATGGACAGTGCTATTATGACGAAGCTCAGCATGGGACTTGGACCAGCCCACCGCTCGACGCAGCGCGCAGTTGTCCAGTCACCATACATAATGGTAGCGAGCTGTTACTTATTTATGCCTACAGCGCCATCGATTGGGAAGTCTATCTCGGCTGTGAAC
>CBDUFM010000661.1:0-2526 GCA_965366325.1 uncultured bacterium | reverse complement strand
ACATGTTTCCACTCGGATAGCGTTGTAACCAATTGAGCGATCCGGATTCGATGCCGGGGTAGCCATCGTTGCCATTGGCAAAATTATTAATGTAGCATGAAAATTGTTCACAGGTGTCTTGGGTGATCTCAGCGGGGATGCCGCGTTCAGCGTGCTTCGCTTGAATCGCTGGTACGCTGCCAAGTGCCGCTAATAAATGAATGCAAGCCCAGTGCTCCCCCAGGTAGCCGCGTAAGGCAGGCCACTTGTCTAAGGGTGGCGACTCACCGTTTACAGCGAGATGGTAATAAATGGACCATGCATAGGCGTGCAGTACGCGATCATCGGCGATGCGTTGATTAAAGGCAATAATCTCTGCCTGAAATGTATCTTGTACGCGGCAATAAATGAGCGTGTCTTTGATATAATCGTCTTGGATAAAATGAATCGCGTTGCGGTCTGCAGGTAAAGAGGCTAATGCTTCAAGGTAATGCGGCTTAAGGAAGGCGCATTGTTCATCGTCGAGTAAAAGCGTTTGGGCAAGTTGATTAAAATCCATCTGTGTCCATCGATTAAATAGGAGAACCGTATCAAGCGCATAAAATAGCGCCTCGTACAATTAAGTACAGGCGCTATGTGCTCATTAAGATGCAGATGCCTATTACAGGCTGCGGCTGATTTACGGAATCTTTATCTGCTGATCACTGCTAAGTTTAACGTCTACGCTTTTATCTTGTGCAGTGACGGTGTATTGGGATAGATCAGTCTTTAGATCACCTACAACACGGTATTCTGCTAGCTGAACATGGACGAGGCCATCGGCGTCACTAGTTTTGTGTAGGTCACTTTTGCTAGTGACGTTACTGATGCGCACCGGTGTATGAGGGGCTGTTTGTATGCGCAAGCTCCAGCCGACGCTATAGGCCGATTTATTTTTGTTGGTGTCAGCAATCTGTGTAGAAAACGCAAATCCTTTATAGGTGTTGGAGAACAGGCGAATATTTGTGGCTGGATATTTATAGTGTCCGAGCTTCATGGCTGGAAACGTAGTTGCGCCTTTGCGAGCGATAAAAGTATTGTGTTCGAGTGTGACGTTTTCACCGACTCCATAGGGATTGCCTATCCATATTGGGCAAACGTTTGTGGTAATTGTGTTGCGTGCATAATGGCCGCCTTCCCGTGAGCCACCAATATAGAAGGCATAGGCGCTGGACTTTGTGCTACCAGGGTTTTTGGATTCAATGCTAATGGTATTGTCATAGATGTAGTTGGGGCCGCCGCCGACACTCATGAAAATGGCATAGGCCATGGATTGATAGCTATCTGCAGCCTGCGGGTAATCCTGTGCAGTGATCTTAATGGTGTTCTTGTACACCTTGTTGCCCTCGCACCAGCCACGTTTATCGCCTTTTTGTGCGCCGTAATCGCTAATGCGAATGGCATTGGTGCTGTAATCTGAAAAGGCATATTCGTTATTGGGTGGGGCACTGTGAATATCAAACGTATTATTGTAGATTTCTACATTTTGATGACGGTAGACGTAGATACCGCTACCACACTGGGGTAGGAATTGGTTATTGTAAATTTTAGAGTTATCGCCATCACAGCCAATCGAATAATGATTGGTAACGGTTTGGCTGTTCTTGAATATGTTGCCGTGGATCAGTGAGGATGGTCCCGAAATTTGTAAACAGCCTTGTCCGCCAATAAATTCACAGTCAGCAACCTCAGAAGATTTCTTCTTATCGTAGATACAGACTGAGCTGGCGCCACGTCGATGACGATCAATGATAAATGGATTGTCCATGATGATTTGCGAGCGCTTGAGGCTACCAAATGGTATTTCTATGCCCAGTGCGTTGCTGCCGCTGGCTTCTATTTTCACGTTATCAATATGCACGGCAATGTTGTGTGCGGTTGATTGTATGCCCCAGGATCTGATCGAGGGCGAGGCGCAGCGAATAATACCGTTTTTAATATGAATGCTGCCGTTACCGCTGGCGCGCGCTATGCTAGAGACGGGTTCGCTAGTGGATCCTTTTTTGGTATAGTCAAAAAATGCGCAGCCATCGCCATCCAGAATGCATTTATAATATGACCAAGGCATGGTTTTGTCGACGATGCTGATACCAACGTCCATGGCAGGGCGCAGATCAATAGCGCCAATAATAATAGGCTTGTCATGGGCTTTGACGCGGACGCGGTATGTGCCGATTGGTAAACCGTGGATGTGGGCAAAGACAATGCCACCGCCAAGTTTGGGACTGCGTTTTATTTCAGGACAGGAGACGCGTTTATTGTTGCCAAATTCAAATGCACAGTCTATGGATTTTCCAGATTCATCTTCGACGTAAATATCAAATGCATCACCTTGTTTTGATGCAGCAACCATGGCGTAATAACTACGATTGGCCACCGGTAGCTGCACGTAAGCGGAACAGATTTCTTCGCCTGGTGCTAAGTGCAGTGAGTGTGTGCCGATCATTGGCTGTGTGAATGCGGTGTTTTTAACCACGGAATTAGGTGCCTTGCTGGTATCCCAGTGCT
>CBDUFM010000660.1:0-2527 GCA_965366325.1 uncultured bacterium | reverse complement strand
AAGACAAATGACAGTCATTCCCTACTTGAATCTTATCCGCTGCGAATTCTAACTCTAACGGAAACGGAAAACGATGGGTTCGCCAGGAATCAACAACGCGATATAATTTCCCCTGATATTTGAATTCCAAGGAGACCACATAGGTCGCCTCCTGTTTTTCTGTGGTAGGTATTTTCCAACGCACACGACCATTGAAATCAGTTTTCTTTGCAGAGAGACCTTCTAACCGTACATACGGCGTCACCGCTATACCAGTTAACGGCTGCCCGTAGCGATCTAACAATTGCAGCGAAACATCCGTGTCATCACCTGCACGTACCAATTCGCGCTTATCTGCTGCATCTAAATGCCAGCGTATTTCTGGGAAATCTACTTTCTCAATAGTTGCCAATGGCTCTGCATAGGCGTATGCGTCAATACTTAAAAAAACCGATCCGCTATCCAATCCTGGCGGAATAAGCACAGCGCCGGCTAACGCCCCGGTATCGTCGTAAGCAAGGTCACCCTGCGTCAGAACCTGATCACCAACGCGAATTGTATATGCGACCGTACCTGTTGGGACAGCAAATTCATCACCATTAAACTGCCGTAACAGCGCCTTAAAGCGCAGTTGTTCGCCTGGACGCACCATGGTTTTATCTGCCCATGCAACAAGTTTGGTTGACCACTTTTTTATATTATTTGCAGCAATATCATGCTCAATAAGAACGGCATGTTCATTATAACGAACCGACGCCTTCCACTGTTTGCCATGCATAGCCTCCGGAATCGGACATTGAAAAATGCCTGCTGCATTGGTTTCACCGCGTATGCGAAGCTGCAAGACTGGATCTAAAGTAGCTGCCTCTGTTCCGGCAATGTGGCCACGCTTAAAATCTTCCATTTGCTCTGCTCGTAAAAATTCATGCTTTTCTTCTTGCAGGAATGCATAACGAAATCCAGCTTGCCAAGCAGTACTTTCTGCTAGCCACTGGTCTCCTGCTGCGCGTGCCGCGTGTCGCAAAACATGAAATTCAAGTTCAAGTGGAACCTGCTGTGCAGCTAAACCATTTCGACGATGCACAGCCCATGTCAATACCTCCTTCGCTCCTGCAATAGCGCAAAATGCAAATTCATGTATTTCAAGATTGCGCACGAGCACTACTGGCGAACCGCGTACCTGCAAGCTAAGCACATACAAACCCTCTTCGAGCGCAGGTATTTCTAGCTCAGTCCTTTGCGTCTGCTCAATGCCACTCGGAATATGCACCATTATTTCGCGCTCAATAATTGCCCCAGTTGGCAATAACGCCGTATCTGGCCCTTCGCACATTTGCTGCCACTTCTCTCGATCAAGCATCTTAAAACAGCGCAACGTGTGCTGGCCGGGGTGGATCGTATCAAAGGACAGCTTAATGGGCTTACCAGCATCGTACTCAGATGCTGTGTGTAGGCGCAAGCCATCGTAAGAAGTTAACAAATCCCAGACGCGCTCCCCCTCAATATCATAATCAGCGCCAAGTGTCTCCCCTTCGATTCCTACGTCATCACGTTCCTCTAAAACCCTTTCTACTTCTGCTAAAAATATGTCCGTATCTAAAGTTGACTCTTTCTTTGCCAACTCTTCGGACTCAACAAATAGCTGTTCATGATCCTCTAGTAATTGATCAAGCTGCGGATAGGACCAAAAGAATAAGGAACCTTGCATGTTATTTCGACGCAGCTGCCACAAACGCAATTCTTTATAGACGCGATGTGCTATTGCATGCTGGGGAAAGCGCTTGAATAAAATCGCTGCCGTTGACCTCGCTCTGTCCATCTCAAATTCTTCAATGTGTAATAAAGATAAGCTTGCAGCCACTTCAACTGTCCAATCCTTTTCATCACCCAATGCTGTAAGCAAAGACGCATGGGTCAGCAAACCATGTGCATAGCGTAAAATGGCCAGCATTTCTTTAGAGGCTGGCAAAGACACGGTTAAAGATTCGGCCTCAACCATGCGCACACCTTCGCGTAACAATTTATCTACGGCCAATCCATGCTGACGACGTTCGCTCCATGCACCGCCCGCATATCCACTGTCACTATCTTCGACCAAACGTGGTGGTTTGATCGAACTGCGTAAGCTACCTTGTTTATGTGCCGCCTGCCAGTGAGCCGCCAAATGCGCCGAAATAATTCTACTCGCCACGTCCGATGACTTATCGGCCCAGCTTAATGGCTCTAGTAATTCAAGGGCTTCAGCAGCACGGTTCTCTTCCACCATGCCTTCAACCAACGACATCCGTGCACGATCGTCAAAAACAGTTTGTTCGACAAAGTCACGCTTGAGCAATTCTTTAAAAATGGCACGCGCAGCATCGACTTGTCCATTTTTAACTAATTTCTCAACACGCAGCGCAAGCGCTTCTGGACCCGCGCGCCATTCATTCTCCACTGCCGATAAATTAGCGCAGCTAGAGAACAGAAGCAGAAAAGTAATTATAATCTTTGATAGTGCAGTAGGCATACGCTTTGTAACGTACACGCTCCGCGTTGGTTCAGTCTC
>CBDUFM010000659.1:0-2528 GCA_965366325.1 uncultured bacterium | reverse complement strand
CAGCGCACATTTGGCCATGATATCTGCCGTTGCTGGGGCTACTAAGAATACATCACACCAACGCGGTAGATCGATGTGTGGCATCGATCCGTCTGTGGTCCATAGACTCTGGTGGACCACGTTACTGCTAACTGCGGCGAGTGCATGAATGCTGACCAATTTCTGTGCGGAAGCAGTCATGATGCATTGGCATTCGTGACCGGCTTTACCGAGTTGGCGTAGCAGTTCAGGCGTTTTATAGGCAGCAATTCCGCCGCTGATGGCAAGGAGGACGTTCATGATCAGGGTATCCTATGACAGGCGCGGACCCTGACCAGCCTGTGGATAGCCACTGTGCAAGTGTTTTAGCGCGGGGGGAAGAGCTTCTTGGCGGTGTTGGAGTCGAGTTCAATGATCAGTGAGCGGGCGATAATTAAAAGACTGCTGACGCCGGAACGGCTACGCAAGCGCCAGGGACTAAAACCGATATTTTCATCTGGCCAATGTACTTTGCCGCGCCGCGGGATGTAGAGTTGTCGGCGATCGATTTGCCATTCACCTTCTGGGTGTTGCTCTTCAACCTGCATCGGGTCTTTAATGGTGCGCAGGTGCCCAGATTTATCGACCACATACTTGGCTTTGTGGCTATCATTCATCCAACAAGTCACATAGGTGTTAATATCTTTATTTTGTACTTTGAGCAGGCCATAGGTGAGCTGCGCTGCTGTGAGGGCGTCGTCTAATTTAAGATTTTTGTCATAGCGATAGAGCTTGTCTTCTTCCGTAATCACCAGCAGGCCACCACGCGCATACATGGCATCACGCGGCATAAAGCGATCAGCAGCAGACTGTTTTTTATGCACGGATTTCGGAATCAGACGGCCGCCAAAGCGGTTAAAACGTCCGGGCCAGTAACGGGACCAGGTGGGCAGGCCCCATTGGCTTACGCGTTCGGCATCTTCTTTGACGTGGCCATCGCGAATAATACTTCCGTCACCCATACTAAAATACAACCAGTTGCGTGCATTGTAATGCAGCCGGCCGTAATGCATGTGGTGATGAATGTCAACGTCGTAATGCAGTCCATTTTTAGGTGTTGGTAAATCAAAGCTGTGCACATCACCATTATCGCTAAACAAAAACAGTTTTTGTTTGGTGAATTCAGGGATGAGCTCGCCTTTTTTATTTTTGTGTTCCGCTACATAGTCCTCATGCAGCATGACCATTGGGTGTCGCATTTCAATATTATCAGCGGTGCCTTCCCAGAATACTTTGCCACGCGAATTCAGCATGTAGTTGTAGTTATCAGGCGTAATAATGCGGATGCCATTGTCACGAATAATGAGGTTGTTAATTGGTCGTTCCATTGTTGCAAATGCACGCGTACGTATTTCATCGGCACTGCAATCATGAATGCTTATGGTTTTGCCACTGAAACTAAAGAGGCTATCGAAGCCTTGGCCATTTAATCGCATCTCGCCAATGATTTCATGGGCTGGTTCTTTTTTGCCAGCGGCGAGGTCTTGCCAGCGGTAGCACACCGTACGTGCGACATCAGTTTCTTTGCCGGCTTTGGTGACATTGCCAAACAAATCTTTTTCATCTTCTTGTTTTTGTTTGACGGTACCTTGGCGGACAATTAACCATTTATCCATAGCCCAGACTTCTGATTGGGTCGATGTTTCTAAGGGCAGGGCAGTCTTTTTCCCATTGCGGTCAATAAATTCTATGGTTTTTCCGTTTTTGTGAATGATGGCGGCATAACCTGACTGTGAATCACCAGCGTGTAAGTCGTGACGCTTATTGCCCTCAACAAATACTAAACGGTTGCCGCGTGGATTGCGTCCGAGTGCCCAGTTGCCATGGCTACCAAGGCCAACGACTTTGCGTAAATTATCGATGCGGATATCTTGTCGTCCGGGGCGTGCAACAAGAACGAAGTCTTTGTTTCTATCGATGGCGCGCAGACTAATAGCGAGAGCGCTGCCATCAAATGCCATGGCCGTATCATGGTCATAATGTTTTTCGACTGCTTCGCCGACGTCTTTCCATCCGCTGTGCATGGTGAAGGTATCTTCTTCGATATTTTTGATGGCAACGCGGTAATGAAACTGCGGGTTAGCATCATCGCCATTTATGCGGAGGTTGGCAGCAGCAGCAAATTTGCGGTCACTGGTAATAGCGGATTGACCAACCCAAAATGGCATAGCAAAAGATGGATGGGTTGGCCGCCCTTCGCTGTCAATAAAATGAAAGCGTTCTTCGCTGGCTACAGCAATCCAATCACCATGATCAAAGTAATGGCGGATGTCATAGGGGAAGGCATAGAGCGGGCTGCCAATATAAGCGCGACCGAGGGGCGTGCTAAATTTGATATCGAGGTCGAGTTGTTTGACCCAGGCTTCGAGCTGTAGTGCGGCCCAAAAATCTTTGGCCTTGAGAAAGGTCTTGTAATCACTTTTTATGTCTGACTTGAGCTGGCTAATTTCTTCTTTGGACCACGTTTTAACGACTTCTTCTGTTCCGTCATCCATACCGAAAATATCGGC
>CBDUFM010000658.1:0-2556 GCA_965366325.1 uncultured bacterium | reverse complement strand
GTTAAAGACGCTACTGGCGAGCCGAAGTATGTCGTGTGCAATGGTGATGAAGGTGACCCAGGTGCCTTCATGGACCGCATGCTGCTCGAGTCATTTCCGTTTCGAGTTATAGAGGGTTTGGCCATAGCAGCACGTGCTGTAGGTGCTAGTGAGGCCATATTTTATATACGTGCTGAGTATCCCTTGGCCGTGAAGCGCATTAATCAAGCGATTAAAATTTGTGAAGCCGAAGGCGTTATTGGCGCAAACTTAGAAAAACCACTGACCATGCGTGTGGTTAAGGGCGGCGGTGCCTTTGTCTGTGGCGAAGAAACTGCCATGATTAATTCCATTGAAGGTGGTCGCGGTACGCCGCGGACGCGTCCGCCTTATCCTGCGCATCATGGTTTGTGGGGCTGTCCAACCTTGATTAATAATGTCGAAACTTTGGCAATGGTTTCGTGGATTATTCGTAAGGGGCCCAAGGAATTTGCTAAGCATGGCACAAAAACCAGTAAGGGCACTAAGGTATTCGCCCTGGCTGGTAAGGTCCGTTTTGGTGGTTTAGTTGAAGTGCCGATGGGTATCACTATTCGTGAAATTGTTGAGGACATTGGCGGCGGTTGCCCAAATGGGAAAAAGTTTAAAGCCATTTTAATCGGTGGTCCTTCCGGTGGTTGTATGCCAATTGACTATGAAGAATTAAAGGCGCTCGGTGCGATCATGGGATCGGGTGGTTTAGTGGTCTTAGATGAAGATGACTGTGTCGTAGACATGGCCCGTTATTTCATGGGTTTTGCCAAGGAAGAGTGCTGTGGCCAATGTTCCATCGGTCGCATTGGAACCAAACGTTTGATGGACGTCATGGACAAAATTGTTGCCGGTAAAGGCAAGGCAAAAGACATGGCGACCTTGAAATCATTGGGACCGGTCGTGAAAAATGGTTCTTTGTGTGGTCTGTGCCAAACAGCACCGAATCCTATTTTAACAACGCTGAAATATTTTCCCGAAGAGTATGAAGAGCATATTAAGGGCCAATGCCGTGCAGGTAAATGTGATGACTTGGTTCATTACATCATACAGGATAACTGTATCGGCTGTACGATTTGCTCAATCAACTGTCCAACGGACGCGATTCCATTGGAACCGTATGAGATACATCATATTATAGATGACCTGTGCATCCGCTGTGATACATGTTATCAGGTTTGCCCAGAGAATGCGATATTAGTCAAATGATACAGCCACAAGACACGCTTATACCGATTACTATAGATGGCCAAGAAATTAGTGTGGCCGAAGGGACGACGGTCTTACAGGCAGCTCGTCAGTTGGGCATGGATATTCCAACGATGTGCTATGAAGAGGGCTGCACGCCGCAGACCTCTTGTATGATGTGCGTGGTTAAAATTAATGGTAATCCTCATGTAGTCCCGAGTTGTTCACGGCCAGTAGAAGCGGGTATGGTTGTTGAGAATGAATGTGAAGAAGTGCAGGAAATTCGAAAAACAACAATTGAACTTATTCTGAGCGATCACCTTGGCGACTGTGTGGCGCCCTGTCAGACAACCTGTCCTGCGAAAATGGAAATACCGCAAATGCTACGCCAGGTCGCAGAGGGTGATTATCTCGGTGCCTTAAAAACGGTCAAACGCGATATCCCCATGCCAGGTGTCCTAGGACGTGTCTGTCCTGAGGTCTGTGAGAATAACTGTCGTCGTGGCACGGTTGATGAGCCGATTGCGATTTGCTTGGTTAAGCGATTTGTTGCAGATGAAAATTTATTCTCTGAAGATGCTTTTATACCGGAGTTGGAACCGGCTACCGGTAAGCATGCCGCGATTATTGGTTCTGGGCCTGCAGGCCTATCGTGTGCTTACTATCTTTTGGAAAAGGGGCATGCAGTCACGATAATTGATGCCGCAGAACTACCTGGTGGTTCCTTGCGTTATAAAGTCTCGCGTGATGAATTGCCTTTAGATGTGCTAGACGCGGAAATAGGCTTAATGGTCAAAATGGGTCTTCATTTTCGGATGAACACCAAAATTGGACTTGATACGACCTTAGAAAAAATCCAAGAAGAATTTGATTCAGTGTTCTTGGCATCGGGGATGTTGGATGAGGGAGACGCACTGCGTTTTGGTTTTGGTGAAAAGGGCATTAAATTAACTGTTAATCGTACCACCTTAGAGACCGAGCGTCCCGGTGTGTTTGCTGGTGGAGCAGTTGTCCGTCGCACTAAATTATCGATTCAGAGTGTCGCTGACGGTAAATTAGCAGCGATATCAATGGATCAGCATATGATGGGTGTGGATTTAACCGGACGCAAGAGTCGCTTTAATTCGCGCATGGGTAAGCTAACGAAGGATGAGGTGAGTGTCCTAACCCATAGCTACACTACCGATGACCACCGCGTAGAACCGTGTGGGGTAGTGCCTAAAACTAAAATTGAATCAGATACCAAACCAGGTCTTGATGATAAAGAATCGCATATCGAAACCCCACGCTGTTTGCACTGTGACTGTCGCGCCAAAGATAATTGTGACTTACGTGACTATTCAGAGATGTTAGATGCGG
>CBDUFM010000657.1:0-2561 GCA_965366325.1 uncultured bacterium | reverse complement strand
GGACGCAAAGTCGAAACGACGTGAATAAAATCGCCATCGCCTGTTACTAGAATGTATACCCCAATATTGGGAAAACGGTGAGCACAGTCAATACAGTCAGTCGCCAGCTTAACATCAACATTATTTTTGACCTTGTCTGGTTACAATATTGAAACGACAGCGCAGGTGATTATGTAATCAACTTGTCGAATAATGGACGCGCCACCGTTCGCGCCCAACTCACACGTTTGTTAAGCTTATCGATATCCTCATAACCACAGCGCCGCGCTAAGGCAAGGCGTTCTGCCTCTTTGGTCGGAATACTACTTATAGCCCTACCTGCCGACAAACGCATCCGTGCCTCGATGCCACGTAAAATACGAAGCGCCTCCTTGAGGTCATCCGCTTCTTGAGCATCAATACATTTTTTCTCTGCCAAACAATCCAAGCATTCACGGATAGACAGACCAATAGGAAGCTCGCCATTCAAGCATTTAATCGCTAAATATTGTGCTATGAATTCCACATCAACATAGCCACCGGGTCCCCGTTTCAGATGATCACGCCGCTTCACGCTATCTTCCATACGCTTACGCATGGCACATATTTCATCCGCAGCATTAGCTGGTAAGGGCTCACCCAATGCAGCTGATAAAATACCATCGACCGCCTGCTTGCCTAATTTTTCACAACCACACACATAGGTGACGCGCGTCATTGCGAGACGCTCCCACAACTCACGTTTTTGTGCCCAATAATTCGTCAGCGCTGCATCAGTAATAACAAGCTGTCCCTGCTCACCCCACGGGCGTAAGCGAGTGTCTACTTCGTAAATATTTTCTAAGAAATTACTCACATCATGCACCACGCGCGTCCAAAAAGCATTCCCATCACGGTCTTTTTTAGTGCAGGTTCCACCAGGCTGAGACACATAAATGACATCGATGTCTGAAGCATAAGACAATTCACCCGAGCCTAACTTCCCTAAGCCCAAGACGGCGCAGGCAACACGTTTCCCATTTTCTTCAGGCCAGCCCCATACTTCAGCAAGACGTTGCGCACAGAAATCAAATGCCACACTCAAAATATCGCAGGCCAATTGCGACAACGCCTGGCATACATGTAAATGCTCAAACCCTCGTAAATCATGGATCGCGATACGCACCAGCTCGCGCGCATGAATATAGGCCAAGCTTTGATGTGGATTTGACAATCCTTGAATAAGATCTTTAGACTCCTGTTTAACATCTGGAAGAAAGAGTTCCTCTGGATCCATATTTTCGAATAAGTCGTCAATAAGACCTGGGAATCGTAAAAAATAATCAATGAGGAAGTTTGCCCAACCGGCAAATGTCATCACCGTTATTAACAACTCTGGGTCTGATTGTAAATTGAGGTAAAAATAATAACGCCCACCTACGGCTGATACAATGCGTGTAAAATTCCGCAAAGTTTGATCAGGCTCTGGTGAAGACTGTAGCAGAACCAAAATCGATGGCAAAATATCTATCAATACTGATTCCGTACGTGCGCGACTTAAGATAAAAAATGGCTCTTTGGCTAGCGAACGAATTAATTTGGCTGCCCGCGTATGGTTTTCAAACCCAATCGGCGATAAGACTTTATCAATTAGTTCCTGTGGAGGATCAACATCCAAAATCAGCGCAATTAACGCATCTTTATCTTCATGACCTAAGAGGTAATGCCGATCTGCTATTTCACGCACATTACGCCGCACCCCATGCATATGCGCCATAAAATCCGCTGAGGCATCCTGCCCTTCAAAACCACAGCGGTGAGCAAGTGATTGTAGATCTTTTTCATCGCTGGGCACTTCATGCAGTTGACGCGATTCCAGCATCTGCAACCGATGCTCCGCCATCCGTAACCAGGAATAATATTCAATCAGCTCTTGCACTTCTTCAGACGGTAAAAGGCCGTGCTGCATTAATAAGCGCAAACTTGGAATAGTGGTTTGGTTACGCAAATCCTTATAGCGGCCGCCATAGAGCAATTGCAGATGTTGCACTAAAAATTCGATATCGCGAATACCGCCAAAACCAGCCTTGAGGTCCAAGCTTTCTGCACGCTCTTCAATACGCCGACGCATACTGCGCGCCTGACCAATATGGTCGTAAGAAACGTGGGTTGAATATATCCAAGGGACCAGCTCTTTTACAAAAGCCTTGCCCAATTTAAGGTCACCTGCTATTGGCCGTACCTTAATCATCGCCTGACGTTCCCAGTGACGTCCGACTGTATAGTAATAATTCACCGTCTCGGCGTACGACAGGACTAATTCGCCGCTATCGCCCTCTGGGCGTAAGCGCATATCCACACGATACAGTCGGCCATTTTTATGGTGCTCATCTAAAATGCGAATCACCTCGGCACCAACACGTTTAAAATAACCGTGGTGATCAATGTCGTCCTTACCACCCGTAGTCGAGCCATTGGAACCGTAAACAAATATCAAATCAATATCAGAACTATAGTTTAGCTCTCGACCGCCGAGCTTGCCCATGCCAAAGACAACAAATCCAGTTTGCGGCTGGCCATAACGTGCTGAGACTTTTTCCTTT
>CBDUFM010000656.1:0-2561 GCA_965366325.1 uncultured bacterium | reverse complement strand
GTTTTGATTCGTCGTATATTGCTACATGCAATGGCCAATGATTACTGTACAAGTTGCCTACCTAGAGGGGTTTTACATGTTATTACGTGCCGTGTTGTTGTTAGCCGTTTATGCGTCCTTGTTCTTTAGTGTTGTTGGTTTGTCTGCGGCAACGGTAGAAGACGCCAAGGGCTACATGGATGCAGCGGTTCTCTTGATGCAGGAGTCGAATGAAGACAGCTCAAAGAGTGTTGATGCGGCAGTATTGCTGGTTCAGGCTCGTGATATCTTTCAAGAACTCGAGGATTGGGATAATGTGCGTGAGGCTAATGCCTGTATCTTCTACTGTAAAAAGAAAATGAATGTCGATGACTTGGATCGCTACGTAGCGCGCACGCAGGGTGATAAAGAGGCGGCCCAGAAGACGCTCGCTGTCGTTGATGCGGTGTCACAAGAAGCGGTTGCTGCAGACAAGGCAGGCGAGTATCTCAAATCGGCACAGGATTACGCAGCAGCACATAGCGATGCGCATTTTATTATACATATTCGTTATTTAGAAGTAGCAGAGCGCTTTGTGGATCTGAATCCAGCCATTGCCAGTCAAGCGATGCGCCTGAGTTCTGATGCATTGACGGCCTATGCAGAAACCCTTAAGCCGACGAAGCCGATGCCGAACACGGTGTTTCTTCGCTCACATAAGAAATCAGTAGATCTGTTTGGCCAAGAGCGTGCAGCGTCACCACCTGATGATAAAACCCATGCTAAGATCCTCAAGAAACTAAAGAAGGATCATAAAGAAAAGTTCAAATCCAAAAAACTCAACCAATTTGCTAATTGGTTACTGCGTACGGCGATAGAATCAAAAATGGATCGCGATTTGGCCTATGTTTTGGCTCATGAGGCAGCAGAGGTCGCAATGGATCGTAAGCTGCTCAATATTTCATTAATGATGCGTGCGGCTGATTTTATTGCTACGACTTATGCTGGGCCGGATACTAAGACCCTGCAGATTCAATATCTTAATTTGGTTAGCTCGGCACCCTTGGTGAAGGCTGCGATTCTGTTATTGGATCAAGCAGATGACGAAGAATCGAATACCTTGGTAGGGCGCTCGTTTTGTTTTACCGATGACAATTTTGCTGATGGCTTAGTCTTGTTGTCAGCCGGTGTGGAAGGCGATTGGAAGCGCGTCGCGCAAATGGAAGAATTGAAGCCAAGTAATACGAACGAGATGCTGGAACTGGCAGACCTGTGGTTTGCACTCGCAGAAGATAAAGATGCAAAAGATTATAAAGTGGAAATCTACGGACGCAGCCTTGATTGGTACGTGAAGGTAATTGACGATCTCGGCGGCTTAGTGAAAACCCGCACTGCCAAGCGCATTGAGCAGTTAAAGAGTATCGTTCCCATAGATTTAAGTAAATTGGACTACAATAATTTAACCGTAAATCAGTGGGAGCTCATTCCTGGGAAATCATTGGAATGTAAATTGGCGAACACACGTAATCAAACCAAAGTAAAACTCCGCGAAGGTGAGTCGATTCGTGTGGTACCACATCCTAAGGAAGAGTGGGGCGTGAGCATTGCCGGTGGTATTAACTACTCCGCAACCTGGGAAGGCATGAGCCTAGGCGGTCCCATGGGTGGTGGCGGACGTGGTGGTCGCGGCGGACGTGGTGGAGCTGGCGGTCCCGGTAATGTTGGTCAAATGGAAGTTTATTTAGATGAGGATCCGAATGCGACGCCAGTACCCGTTGGCGTTATTGATGGCCCAGGTGAATTGTTTATTGGCGGTAGTGTGCCGCGTAATATGGGCGTGCGCGCCATTGGTTCTATCGCCGTTAAATTCGTACCCGTTGGTGAAGTCTGGTAGCTTCTGGCTACGAGGATGTATAAATCTTTAGAGATTGTCGCAGGCATTGACTGCGACAATTTTTTGTGCCAAGGCATCAATGGCCTCTTGTTCAACTTTTTCACCATGCTTAAAGAAGGATTCTTTGCTCACCTGTACCTCTGGTGTACCTGCTGCAAGCAGCGCCGGACGAATTAAATTAATCATGCTGCCGTTGCCAACTAAATGAAAGTGGGTGTCGGTTAGTGATGGATAAATTTTCGTCAGTTGTTGGTCGACACGGCCGCGTAGGCCCTGCCAGCTGGGGCTGGCTTGGCTGATGCAGGCCTGCCACTGAAAGTGTTCATGTTCTTCGGCAAGTGCGTCGAGTTCGCTAACAAAGCAGCGTTCGGCTTCGTAACGGTAGGCTGCAAGTAGGTGGACAGGGATGCTGATGTTTTCTAATTCGTCTTTCAGGAATCCGTAGAGGGGGCCAATACCAGACCCAGTACTAATGCCAATAAAGCATTGTGCATCGACGTCTATTTCATCGATAATCGGAGCATGGAATTTTCCTGAGAAGGCCAGCTGTGTGTGTGCGTTTGCGTTGACTAAGCGCGGTGTCATGTTGCCGTCTGGGATCAGACGAAATACAAAACTTAAAAGGCGCTGCTGCGCATCGTTGTCGACTATGGTATAGGGGTGGTGCAGCGTTTTGCCCTGCTCGTCAATCAGGTCGAGTGCAAAGACG